>NZ_JBEXWK010000007.1:0-271436 GCF_040629815.1 Streptomyces sp. NPDC005878 | reverse complement strand
CGCCCTCCCCACCCAGCTCGCCTTCATCCCCCGCAACGCGACGGCCCCTAGGTGGCTAGGGGCGCGGGGAACTGCGCGCTCAGCCACAGACAACCCGCAGACGACCACCGGGCCCCGAAGGGGCGCGGGGAACTGCGCGAGCAGCCACCCACCGCCCCGCAGACGAACCCCCGGCCGACCAGGGGCGCGGGGAACTGCGCGACCGGCCCACCACCGGCCCGCAGTCGAACCCCCGGCCGACCAGCTGCGCGAGCAGCCCACCACCGGCCCGCAGACGAACCCCCGGCCGGGGGGCGCCGGGGGCCTCAGAGGGCCTCGGCCGACGGCTTCACCATCCCCCTCACCGTCCGCGCCTTCACAAAACTCCCCAGCGCCGTCATCTCCCACTCCCCCGAGAACTGCTTGATCAGCTTCGCCATCATCACGCCCGTCTGCGGCTCGGCGGTGGTCAGGTCGAAGCGGACCAGCTCCTCGCCCGTCGCCCCGTCGATCAGTCGGCAGTACGCCTTGGCGACCTCGGTGAACTTCTGGCCGGAGAACGAGTTCACCGTGAAGACAAGACCCGTGGCGTCCGCCGGGATGCGGCCGAGGTCGACGACGATCACCTCGTCGTCACCCGCGCCCTCGCCGGTGAGGTTGTCGCCGGAGTGCTTGACCGCGCCGCCCAGGATGGAGAGCTTGCCGAAGTAGCAGCTGTCCAGGTGGTTGCGCTGCGGTCCGTACGCGATCACCGAGGCGTCCAGGTCGATGCTCTTGCCCCGGAACGCGGGCTCCCAGCCGAGGCCCATCTTGACCTGGGAGAGCAGCGGGCGGCCGCCCTTGACCAGCGAGACTGTCTGGTTCTTCTGCAGGCTGACCCGGCCCTTGTCCAGGTTGATCTTCCCGCCGGCCGCGGCGGCGGGCGCGGCGGGGGCCTGGGCCGGAGGGGCCGCGGGCATCGGGGGCGCGGTCACGGGGGCGGCCGGGGCCGCCGGGGCGGCGGCGGGGGCGGCGGGCTGCGGCTCCTCGACGGAGACGCCGAAGTCGGTGGCGATGCCGGCCAGGCCGTTCGCGTACCCCTGGCCGACCGCGCGGGCCTTCCAGGCGCCGCCGCGCAGATAGACCTCCATGACGACGAGCGCGGTCTCGCCGCCGAGCTGCGGCGGGGTGAAGGTGGCGATCACGCTGCCGTCGTCGGCGTTGCGCAGGGTGGCGGTGGGCTCGATGCCCTGGAAGGTCTGGCCCGCGGCGTCGGGGCTGGCGGTGACGACGATCTTCTCGATGCCGGGCGGCACCGCCGCGGTGTCCACCACGATCGCGTCCGGCGCGGTGCCGCCGCCGGACCGGTAGGTGACGCCGGGGCCCGAGGGCTGGTTGTAGAAGATGAAGTCGTCGTCCGAGCGCACCTTGCCGTCGGCGGTGAGCAACAGGCCCGACACGTCGAGCCGCACCGGGGCGGAGACGTCCACCGCCACGCGGGCGGCCGGGAGCGGAAGGTTCGAGCCAGGTGTCATTGCGGTCATGCCCCGGAAACGAGCGGCACGGCTTTACGGTTCCTTGAACGTCCCGCCAATGCGGGGACGCCCCCGGACCCGGCCCCCGGAGCCCGAGCCCGCCCCCGGTTCCCGCCCCCGTTCCCGCTCCCGCCCACCTCAGTACGGCCACACCGGCGGGTCGGTGGTGAAGTGGCCGCCGAGGAAGGCGTGGTCCGGGTTGCCGGGGTCGAGGTCGCCCTGCTCGACGATCAGCTTCTCGGCGTACTGCTCGGAGTCGTCCTCGGGCTCGTACCCCAGCGCCCGCGCCGACGACAGGTCCCACCACAGCCGGGTGTTGGCGGAGGAGCCGTAGACCACGGTGTGGCCGACGTTCTCGGCGGTGAGGGCCGCGTGGAAGAGGCGGGCGCCGTCGCCCGGGCTCATCCAGACCGACAGCATCCGTACGGAAGTGGGCTCCATGAAGCAGGAGCCGATCCGCACCGAGACGCTCTCCAGGCCGTGCTTGTCCCAGTAGAACTGCGCCAGGTCCTCGCCGAACGCCTTGGAGAGGCCGTAGAGGGTGTCGGGGCGGCGGGGGGTGTCGACCGGGATCAGGGCCTCGCGCGGCAGCGGTGTCGCGCCGTGCGGGCGCGGGGTGAAGCCGACCGCGTGGTTGGAGGAGGCGAAGACCACGCGCGCGACACCCTCCTCGCGCGCGGCCTCGTAGAGGTTGTACGTGCCCTCGATGTTGGCCCGCACGATCTTGTCGAAGGTGGACTCGAGCGAGATGCCCGCGAGGTGCAGCACCGCGTCGGCGCCCCGGACCGCCTCGCGCAGCGCGTCCCGGTCGCCGAGGTCCGCGGTGATCGCGTCCGGCTCGCCCGGGACGGCCCGCGCGTCGAGAAGGCGCAGGTCGTAGCCGTACGCCGGGAGCAGTCCGCGCATCAGGGTGCCGAGTCCCCCGGCGGCGCCGGTGAGCAGGACGGTACGGGGAGCGGGCATGGGGAATCTCCTCGGTGCGGCGGTCGGAACGGTCCGGGCGGGCGGTGCGGGCGCGGAAGGGAGCCGAATGGACATCTCTATGGATGTCATTCATATGCGTGGACACGCTAGGGAGCGGCCTCCGGGCCCGTCAAGGGGGACGCGGAGCACCGGGCCGTGCCAGGAAGCCCGGATGCGCCACCTACCGGCACTCGTCCGATGTCCGCTGAAAACACCCGCACGCCGGGGGTGCGCGTCTTGACCCCCGTCGGCGGACTGCCTTAGCGTGGCGGCGTTCAGAAATATAGACGCCGATCAGAACTGTGCACGACGGCCCGTGCCGACGGCCTTTGCCCTGGGAGCGCCCGTGACGCCCGAGAACCCTTCCCCGCTCGCCGCCCGCCTGGACGGCCTGCTCTTCTTCCCGGTCACCCCCTTCGGCCCGGACGGCGGCCTCGACCTCGACGCCTTCCGCGCGCATGTGAGGAGCGGCATCGAGGCGGGCGCCGCCGCGGTGTTCGCCTGCTGCGGGACGGGCGAGTTCCACGCGCTCACCCCGGAGGAGTTCCACGCGTGCGTGGCCGCCGCCGTGGCCGAGGCCGCGGGCCGCGTCCCGGTGGTGGCGGGCGCCGGGTACGGGACGGCGCTCGCGGTCCAGTACGCCCGGCTCGCCGAGGACGCGGGCGCCGACGGACTGCTCGCCCTGCCGCCCTATCTCGTCGTCGCCGACCAGGAGGGGCTGCTGCGCCACTACACCACCCTCGCCGCCGCCACCTCCCTCGACGTCATCGTCTACCAGCGCGACAGCGCGGTCCTCACACCCGCCACCGCCGTCGAACTGGCCCGCAACGACAAGATCATCGGCCTCAAGGACGGCGTCGGGGACCTCGACCTGATGCAGCGGATCGTCAGCACGGTCCGCCGCGAGGCCCCCGAGCACGCCCTCCTGTACTTCAACGGGCTGCCCACGGCCGAACTCACCGGCCCCGCCTACCGGGGCATCGGCGTCACCCTCTACTCCTCGGCGGTCTTCTGCTTCGCCCCGGACATCGCTCTCGCCTTCCACCGGGCGCTGGCCGGCGGCGACGACGCCACCGTGAACCGCCTCCTCGACGGCTTCTTCGTGCCGCTCGTCGAGCTGCGCAAGCAGGGCCGCGGCTACGCCGTCTCGCTGGTCAAGGCGGGCGTACGGCTGTCCGGTCTGGACGTGGGCGAGGTGCGGCCCCCGCTGAGCGAGCCCGACGCGGCCCACGTCAAGCAGCTGGCCGCGCTGATCGAGCGCGGGCGTGCGCTGCTGGCGGAGGACGGGCCGGTACGGAACGGGGCGGGCGCGTGAAGGCGTCGGTGTTCCTCTACCCCTGGGACGTGATCGGCGACCCGGACGCGCCCGCGCGCATCGCCGGCCTCGGGGCGGGACAGGTGACGCTCGCCGCCGCCTACCACGCGACCCGGGCGCTGACCCCGCACCACCCGCGCCACCGGGTGGTCACCGCCGAGCACGCGGCGGTCCTGTACCCCGTGGACGAACGGCGCTGGTCCGGCCGTGCGCTGCGGCCGTACCCCGCCGGCCGGTGGGCGCCCGGCGACGCCTACGGCGAGGCCGCCGAGGCGCTGGCCGCGGCCGGTCTCGACGTCCACTCCTGGGTCGTCCTCGCCCACAACTCCCGCCTGGGCGCGGAGCATCCCGGAACGTCGGTGGTCAACGCCTACGGCGACCGCTACCCCTGGGCGCCCTGCATAGCGCGGCCCGAGGTCCGCGCCTACCTGATCGCCCTGGCGGCGGAGGCGGCGGTACGGCCCGGGGCGCGCGGGACGGAACTGGAGTCCTGCGGCTGGTACGGCCTGGCGCATCTGCACGCCCACGACAAGACCGCGGGGGTGCCGCTCGACGACACCGCCCAGTATCTGATGTCCCTGTGCTTCTGTGACGTCTGCCGGCGGGGGTACGGGGAGGCGGGTCTGGACGCGGAACGCCTGGCGGCGCGGGTGCGGGGGGCGCTGGAGCCGGTGTGGGCGCAGGGCCCGTGCGCGGACGGGAAGGAGCTCCTCGACGCCACGGTCGGCTACCGGGCTTCGGTGGCGCGTGCGTTCCAGGAGGACGTGGTGCGCGCGGTACGGGACGCGGCGGAACCGGGCTTCCAGGTGCTGCTGCACGCGGATCCCGGGGTGCACCGGTGCGGGGCGAACGCGGGAGTGGACGCGGCGGGGGTCCTCGGGTTCGCGGACGGGGTGGTGGTGCCGTGCGCGGGGGGCCGAGTGGATCTGCTGCGGCCGTTCGCGGAGCACGCGCCCGAGGGGGCGGTGGTGGCGGCGAACTTCACGGTGGTGGCGGGGATGGGCGGCCGGCCCGGGGCGCTGGGGGAGGA
This sequence comes from Streptomyces sp. NPDC005878, assembly GCF_040629815.1. Lineage (NCBI taxonomy): Bacteria > Bacillati > Actinomycetota > Actinomycetes > Kitasatosporales > Streptomycetaceae > Streptomyces > Streptomyces sp. NPDC005878. The sequence continues at coordinate 266,635 of NZ_JBEXWK010000007.1, read as the reverse complement.
CGCGGCGCGCGCGGCGGCCGCCGGGGCGACGGACGTGCGGCTGTACCACGGGGGGCTGGCCTCGGCCCAGGACCTGGCGGCGGTACGGAGGTCGGGCGCGGTGGGGTGACCTTCCCCACCCCATTCCCTTCCCGGAACCCTGGGTCTGGGCGCCCGACGCCCCGTAATTCCCCTGGAATCACGGCATCCGGAGGCGCGCCCGAGGAGCGCGGAAGCCGCTCGACCTGCCTCCCGACCTGCCGAGGACACCCTGGGGACGCAACCGGACGGGGCCCCCGTCGCGTCGCACATCCTGACGACCACAAGGTCAGGGACGTTGGGGAGGTGCGGTGCGGAACATCGGCGGGTACCAGCTCGTCGCCCTGCTCGGCGACGACGGCATGGGCCAGGTACACCTCGCCCGCACCGCGTCCGGCCGGCTGGTCGCCCTGAAGACCGTGCATCCGCACCTCGCCGCCGACCCCCGCTTCCGCGAGCGCTTCCGCCGCGAGGTGGCGGCGGCCGGGACCGTGGACGGCCCGTACACCGCCGGGGTGCTCGCGGCCGACCCGGACGCCGAACCCCCGTGGCTGGCCACGGCGTACGCCGCGGGCCCCGCCCTCTCCGAGGCCGTCTCCGCGCTCGGCCCCCTCGGTCCCCGGCAACTCGCCGCCCTCGGCGCCCTGCTGGCCGAGGCGCTGGCCGCCGTACACGCCGCGCACCTCCTCCACCGCGACCTCAAGCCCGCCAACGTCCTGGTGACCCGCGAGGGGCCGAAGGTCGTCGGCCTCGGGATCGCGGGCGGCGCCCCGGACGAGGGCACCGGCGGAACAGCCGTCGGCTCCCCCGGCTTCATCGCCCCCGAGCGGCTCGCCCGCGAAGGCGAACCCGGCCCGGCCGCCGACGTGTTCGCGCTCGGCGGGCTGCTCGCGCTCTGCGCCACCGGCCGCAACCCGTTCGGCGCGGGCAGCGCCCCCAAGGTCCTGCACCGCACGCTCCACGAGGCGCCGGACCTCGACGGCGTACCGGACGACGACTGGCGGGAGTTCCTGGGGCGGTGCCTGGCCCGCGAGCCCGCCGAGCGGCCCACCGTCGACGAGGCGCTGGCCTGGTGCGCCGAGCGCGGCGCCCGCGAGCCCTGGTGGGAGCGGGAGCCGGTCACCGGCCTGATACGCCAGCACGAGGAGGCCACCGCCGAACTGGTCGAGGCAGCGCCCGCCCCCGACGCGCCCGCCTCCGCCGCCCCGGCCGACTCCCCCGCGTCCCGGCGGCGCTTCCTCCTGTGGTCCGCCTCCGGCGCCGTCGCCGCCGCCGCGATCTCCACCGCCGTCGCCCAGCGGGCGGACGGCGCCGAGGACCCGGCGGCCGGCGACAGGGCCTCCTGGCCCCGCGGCCGCGCCCTGTGGACCCGCGACCTCGGCGCCGCCCCCGCCGGCCTCCTGCGCCACGGCGACGCCCTCTACGTCCACGAGGCGGCCTCTCTCACCCGCCTCGACCCCGCCACCGGCGCCGTCCGCTGGCGGCGGGACGCCGAGGGCGTCACCCAGGTCGTGCCGCACGGCACCGACACGGTCCATGTCGTACGAACCGCGCCCGGCGCCGCCCCGGTCCTGGCCGCGCTCGACTCCGCCACCGGCGACACCCGCTGGGAGACCCGCGATCCGCGCCTGGAGGGCCTGCGCCCGCCGTCCTCGCCGCTGCCCGGTGCGGCCGGACCGGAGGGCTCCCGGGGCCTGTTCGCGCTGGGCGACGCGGTCGCGTGCCTGGTCACGTACGAGCCGTACGACTCCCTCGTGGAGGCCGCGCGGGCGCTGCCCTGGCGGGCGTACGGCTACGACCCGGCGACCGGCGAGGGGCTCTGGTACCACGAGGGGACGCCCGCCGCGGTGACGGCGGTACGGCACGCGGGCGGCCGGTTCGCGGTCGCCGCCTCCGCCCCCGCCGCGTCGGACGGCCCCGGCGGGCACGGGGCGGGCGGCCCGCTCCATGTGCTGCGGGCCGCCGACGGCCGGGCGGAGACGACCCTCGCGGGCGGCGCGCCCCGGCCGGACGCCCACCCCGGGGCCGAAGGCACGGGCTACTTCGCCAGGGGCGAGGCGGTCGGCGCGGTCGACCTGGCGACCGGGACGACCCTGTGGTCCCGGGGTGTGACCGGTGCGGTGTCGGTGACCCCGCGGGCCTCCGGCGGCCTGGTGCACGCGGGTTCGGACGCGGAGGTCAACGCCCTGGACGCGGCGACGGGCCGCACCCGCTGGCTGCGCACCGACGTACGGCGGCTCGGCGGGACGGTGGACGGGCCGCCGCTGCTCCACCAGGGACACCTGTACGCCACCGGGCCCGAGCCGGGCAGTGACCGGCTCGCCCTGGGCGGGCCGACGTGGGGGCTGCACGCGCTCGACCCGGCGACCGGCCGGCTGCTGTGGGCCGTGCCCTTCGAGAGCCGCGGCGAGCCGTGCGGGAGCGCGGGCGGAGGAGGGCTGGCGCATGTGTGCGTCGGCTCGGTCCTCACCACCTTCCAGGGGCCGGACGGCTCCGGCTGACGGATCCGTGACGGGCCACGGATCCGCCGCCTCCGCTCCGGCCGGGCGCTCAGCGCGGCTGGCGGCGCCAGGGGCCGGTGATGGCGAGCATGATGCCCGGCTCCTGGATGTTGGCGAACAGGGTCCGCCCGTCGGGCGAGAAGGTCACCCCGGTGAACTCGCTGTACTCCGGCTCCTGCGCGGTGCCCAGGTTGAGCTCGTTGCGGGCGATGGGGTACGTACGCCCGGAGTCGGTGGCGCCGAAGAGGTGCTGGACGCCCTCGCCGTCCTCGGCGATGACCAGGCCGCCGTACGGCGAGACGGTGATGTTGTCGGGGCCGTCGAAGGCGCCGTCCTCGCCGGGCTCGGTGTTGACGCCGAGCAGCACCTTGAGGGTGAGGGTGCGGCGGCGCGGGTCGTAGAACCACACCTGGCCGTCGTGCCGCACCGGGGACTCCTCGCGGGCGTAGCTGGAGACGATGTAGGCGCCGCCGTCGGCCCACCACATGCCCTCCAGCTTGCGGGCGCGGGTGACGTCCCCGGCCGCGAACTGCTTGCGCACGGAGGTCGTGCGGGCGTCGCGGTCGGGCACGTCCACCCAGTCGACCCCGTACACCGTGCCGATCGCGGTGGCGCGCGAGAGGTCGTCGACGAACCGGCCGCCCGCGTCGTAGCACTTGGGGGCCTGGAGCACGCCGGCGTCGTCGGCCAGGGTGCGCAGCCGGCCGCGGCCGTGCTCGAAGCCGTGCGGCGGGGTCCAGCGGTAGAGCAGGCCGTTGGGGCCGGAGGCGTCCTCGGTCAGATACAGGTGGCCGCGCCGGGGGTCGACGACCACGGCCTCGTGGGCGTACCGGCCGAGCGCCTTGACCGGCTCGGGGGCGCGGTTGGCGCGGCGGTCGCAGGGGTCGACCTCGAAGACATAGCCGTGGTCCTTGGTCATGCCGTTGGAGCCGGCCCTGTCCTCGGTCTCCTCGCAGGTCAGCCAGGTGCCCCAGGGGGTGGCGCCGCCCGCGCAGTTGGTGGAGGTGCCGGCGATGCCGACCCACTCGGCGACCGGGCCGCCGTGCGGGTGCACCTCGACGACGGTGCAGCCGCCGGACGCGGCCGGGTCGTACACCAGGCCCTCGGTGAGGGGCACCGGGTGCGGCCAGTTCTTGCGCGGGCCCTTCAGCTCGTGGTTGTTGACGAGCAGGGTGACCCCGCGCGGCCCCTCGAAGGCGGCGGTGCCGTCGTGGTTCGACGGGGTGCTCTCGCCGGAGTCCAGCCTGGTGACGCCGGTACGGGTGATGATCCGGTACGAGAAGCCCTGCGGCAGCGCGAGTATGCCCTGGGGGTCGGGCCGCAGCGGGCCGTATCCGGGTTCGTGGTGGTGGCCGTGTCCGGCGGCGCCGTGGACGTCCTCGGCGGCCAGCGCGCCGGGCGCCGTGGCCAGCGCCCCGACGGATCCGGTGAGGGCGACCCCGGCACCGGTGAGGGCGGAGTTCCTGGCGAACTCCCTGCGGCTGAGCGACATCGCGGGTCTCCTGACGAGGTGGGGTGAGGCGGGGGGGGCGGGGTCAGGGTGCCGGGGGTGGGCGAACACCGCGATAACACGGGGTGTCGCCGACCCCAACTCCCGCCCCGGGCTGTCGCTCACCTGCGGGCCGTGGTGGATTGCTCGCGCAGTTCCCCGCGCCCCTGAAGGGGTTCGTCGTTGCCTGCGGGCCGGTGGAGGGTGCTCGCGCAGTTCCCCGCGCCCCTTAAAGGCCGTCGCTCACCTGCGGGCCGGTGGTGGGCTGGTCACGCAGTTCCCCGCGCCCCCAAGAGACCTGCCGTCGTTCGCCTGCGGACCGTGCTGGGTTGCTCGCGCCGTTCCCCGCGCCCCTCAAAGGCCGTCACTCACCTGCGGGCCGGCGGTGGGCTGGTCGCGCCGTTCCCCGCGCCCCCAAGACACCTGCCGTCGTTCGCCTGCGGACCGTGCTGGGTTGCTCGCGCCGTTCCCCGCGCCCCTAGGCAGTTAGGGGCGCGGGGAACTGCGCGCTCAGCCACCCACCGATCCGCAGACGAACCCCGGGCAGAAAAGGGGCGCGGGGAACTGCGCGGCCAGCCGCCCACGGTCCGCGGACGAACCCCGGGCAGAAAAGGGGCGCGGGGAACTGCGCGCTCAGCCACCCACCGGCCCGCAGACGAACCCCGGGCAGAAAAGGGCGCGGCCAGCCGCATACGGACCGCGGCCAAACATCACCGCGCCCCGCAAGGGCCCGCGCTACGCCCGTGAGCGGGCCTTGAAAGCCGCCTTGCGGGCCTCCTTCGCCACCTTCTTGTCCGGGTGCAGCCGCCCCATCGCCTCCAGCACGTCCGCCGTCGCGGGGTGTTCCACCCGCCACGCGGCATCGAAGAAGCCGCTGTGCTGCCCGATCAGGCCCTCCACCAGGCCCTGGAGCTCCTCCAGGTCCCCGTCCACCTCCAGTTGCGCGGCGATCGTGTCCACCGCGAGCCAGAACACCATCGCCTCCGGCGGCGCGGGGACGTCCTGGGCGCCGCGCTCGGCGAGCCAGACCCGGGCGAGGCCGCCCAGCTCGGCGTCGTCCAGGACCTCGCGCAACGCGGGCTCCGCCTCGGGGCCGGTGAGGGCGAGCGCCTGCTGGCAGTGGAGCCGGCGCAGCGGGCCGCGGTCGTCCGTGCCGCGGGCCGCCGCCAGCAACTCCCGTACCGCGCCCGGCATCTCGTGCCGGGCCAGCCACTGCTCGGTCTCGGCGCGGGCGGCCGCCTCCGGGTAGTGGGCGATACCGTCGAGCAGCACGTCCGCGCCCTTGTCCACGAGGTCGCCGACGGCCGGCGCCTCCACGCCCGCCTCCAGCATCCGCGCCCGTACGCCGTAGAGGCCGAGCGGGGTGAGGCGGACCATGCCGTACCGGGCGACGTCCTCGTCGTCGACGGGCGGGGCGGGCTCCTCGCCCTCCTCGGCCATCAGCGCCTCGTCGACGGGCCGGTACTCCACCAGGCCGATCGGTTCGAGGAGGCGGAACTGGTCGTCCAGGCGCATCATCGCGTCGGAGACCTGCTCCAGGACGTCGTCGGTGGGCTCCCCCATGTCGTCGGGGACGATCATCGACGCGGCGAGCGCGGGCAGCGGCACCGGTCCCTCGCCCGCGCCGCCCTCGGTGACGGTGAGCAGGTACAGGTTGCCGAGGACGCCCTCCAGGAAGTCCGCCTCCGCCTGCGGGTCCCAGTCGAGCCGGTCGAAGTCCACCTCGCCGTCCTCGCCGATGAGGTCGGCGAAGTCGTCGAGTACCGGAGCGGTCGCGTCCGCGAAGACGGCGTCGAACGCGTCCAGCCAGACGGTGAGGACGTCCTGCGGGGATCCGGCGGTGAGCTGGGCCAGCGCCTCGCCCGCCGCGGCCGTGCCCTCGCCGTCCTCCTCGGCCCCTTCCTCCCCCGGGGGGTCCTGGACCTCGACGAGCCCGGCGTCGACGGCGACCCGCCACGCCTCGCTCGCCTCGGCGGCGCCGTCGTCGTCGGAGGCGAGGCCCAGGGCCTCGGCCGCGGCGGGCAGTTGCTCCTCGACGAGCTCGCCCCCGGGGCCGACGCGCGTCGCGGGCCCGGCCCAGCGGGCCAGCCGGACCGCGCGGGCGAGCAGCGGGGCGGCCAGGGCCGCGCGCGCGAGTTCGGCCTCGGAGTGCAGCCGCACCGGCGGCAGGGTGGGGCGGTCTCCGGACATCTGTGACGTACTCCTCGGGCGAAGCGGTGGGGTCGCGGGTGTGAGGGATGAGGCACCCAGCGTAGACGCATTTCACCGGGTATCGCCGCGCGCGGTCCCCGTCCCGCCCGGGCCGGACGACGGGTTCCGGCCGGGGCGCGGCGCGGTTGCGTACGGGAATCGGCGGGCGGTGTCCGGCCTCCCGGCGCGGCCGGTTCATCCGGCCGTCGGATTCCGGCCACCCGGCGACCCTTGACAACTGCCCCGCTCAGCCAAGAGATTGACGCGCGTAGAACTTGCCGCCCGCATGCGGCACCGCACCGGCACGTGCGCCGGTCCACCCTCACCCTCATCCTCCGGAGTCTGTTGATGCCCGTTCCGAGATCCGCCGCCGTCTCCGCCGTCGTCGCCGCCGCGCTGGGCGCCGGTCTGCTCGCCGCCGGTTCGTCGGCCGCCGCCGACCCGGCCGCCCCCACCGCGGCCCGCATCCACGACATCCAGGGCACGACCCGCACCTCGCCGCTGGCCGGCGCGCAGGTGGCCGACGTGCCGGGCGTCGTCACCGGCGTACGGACGTACGGCTCCTCGAAGGGCTTCTGGTTCCAGGACTCCGCCCCGGACGACAACCCGGCCACCAGCGAGGGCGTCTTCGTCTTCACGAGCTCGGCGCCGAAGGTGGCCGTCGGTGACGCGGTGACGGTCTCCGGCACGGTCACCGAGTACGTCCCGGGCGGCCTCTCCTCCGGCAACCAGTCGCTGACCCAGATATCCAAGGCGACCGTGACGGTCGTCTCCTCGGGCAACCCGCTGCCCGCCCCGGTCGCCGTGACGGCCCGTACCGTCCCGGACCGCTACACCCCGGCGGGCGACCCGGCCGCCGGCAACAGCGTCAACGGCCTGACCCTGAAGCCGAAGAAGTACGCCCTGGACTACTACGAGTCCCTGGAGGGCATGAACGTCCGCGTCGGCACCTCGCGGATCGTGGGCGCCACCGACCCGTACAGCGAGCTGTGGGTCACCGTGAAGCCGCACGAGAACCGCACGAAGCGGGGCGGCACGCTCTACGCGTCCTACGGCGACCAGAACACCGGCCGGCTCCAGATCCAGAGCCTGGTGCCCAGCGCCCAGCAGCCGTTCCCCAAGGCGAACGTCGGCGACACCCTGACCGGTGGCGCCGAGGGCCCGCTGGACTTCAACCAGTTCGGCGGCTACACGATCACCGCCCGGACGCTCGGCACGGTCGCGGACAAGGGCCTCACGCGGGAGAGCACCCGCAAGCAGCGCACCGGCGAGCTCGCGGTCGCCACGTACAACGTGGAGAACCTGGACCCGTCCGACCCGCAGACCAAGTTCGACGCGCTGGCCGACGGCATCGTGACCCACCTCGCCTCGCCCGACATCGTGGCCCTGGAGGAGATCCAGGACGACAACGGCGCCAAGAACGACGGCACGGTCGGCGCCTCCGCGACCCTCAAGAAGTTCACGGACGCGATCACCGCCAAGGGCGGACCCGCCTACCAGTGGCGCTCGATCGACCCGGAGAACCTGAAGGACGGCGGCGAGCCCGGCGGCAACATCCGCCAGGTGTTCCTCTTCAACCCGGCGCGGGTCTCCTTCACCGACCGCCCCGGCGGCGACGCCCGCACCGCCGTCGGCGTCACCGGCGCCAAGGGCCACCCGGCGCTCACCCTCTCCCCCGGCCGCGTCGACCCGGCGAACCCGGCGTGGGCGGACAGCCGCAAGCCGCTCGCGGGCGAGTTCGTCTTCCGGGGGAAGACCGTCTTCGTCATCGCCAACCACTTCGCCTCCAAGGGCGGCGACGAGGGCCTGGTCTCCCAGCACCAGCCGGTGCCGCGCTCCTCCGAGGCCAAGCGGCTGCTCCAGGCGCAGGCCGTCAACGGCTTCGTGAAGCAGCTCCTCGCGGTCGACAAGCACGCCCGGGTCCTCGCGCTCGGCGACATCAACGACTTCGACTTCTCGGACACCACCCGGGCCCTGGAGGACGGGGGCGCGCTGCGCTCGGCGTTCCGTACGCTGCCGAAGAAGGAGCGTTACTCCTACGTCTACCAGGGCAACACCCAGGTTCTGGACCAGATCCTGACCAGCCCGGCCGTCCGCGGCTTCGACTACGACAGCGTGCACATCAACGCGGAGTTCGCCGACCAGACCAGCGACCACGACCCGCAGGTCATCCGCTTCCGCCCGTAGGTCAGGCGGCCGGGGTGACGGTCAGCGCCGGGAGGTAGCGCGCCACCCCGCCACCGCTCACGCCGGGGTAGCTCTGCACCCGCTCCCACTCCGGGGTCCTCGACCCGACCCCGGAGCCGGGTGCGGCGAGCGCGTCGATGTGGGCCTGCTCGCTCTCCCACTCCGCGTAGTTGAGGACGCGGGTGCCGTCCAGGCTGGTGTGGAAGTGGGCGGAGATGCCTCCCTCGGGCAGGTCCGGGTCGGTGGCGAGCGCCTCGAGGACACCGTCCACCCAGGCCCGCTGCCGCTCGGGGTCCGGCCCCTCGAACTCCACGTCGACGACGACCACGCAGCCGGGCGTCCGGGGGGCGCCCGGCCGTGGGTCGCTGCTGCGGTGGAGCGCGTAGGAGTGCAGTGCCACGCGCTCGATGCCCGGGACGGCCGCGTCGATCTCGGCGTTGCGGTCGTCCCGGAACCGCCGGACGAAGTCCTGGTACGCCGACTCGCTCCGCCACTGCGAGTAGTGGAGCAGCGAGTCCCCGTCGGTTCCGGTGAGGACGCTGTACGCGAGCAGGCCCGAGTCCGGCCAGTCCCGGCTGCCCCACGCCTTGGCGATGGCCTCGACGGCGGCCCGCTGCCGCTCGGGGGTGCCCGTGCGCCAGACGCTGGACTTGACCACACCGACGCCGGGGCGGCGCGGGTCGGGCAGGGCGTCGAAGATGGCGTCGGTGGACGTCGTGGCCATGGTGGTCTCCTGGTGATCGTGGGGGTCCTGTGCCGCGTGGACGATCACCATCCTGAAACGTCAAGGCCACTTGAGGTCAAGGGCGGCCGGGCGCCTCACTCCCGCTGGTCGCCGAGCCGCGCCAACTCGCTCTGGAACCAGTCGAGCCGGGCCTGGAGCAGGGCCGCCTCCGCGACCAGTTCCGGGAAGCTGCGGCCGGGACCGGGATCCGCGCCGGTGGCGGGCGCGGCCGTGACCTTCAGCCCCTCGCCGCCCCGGCGGGCGAAGTCGTCGAACCCCACGACCGCGCGCGCCCCGGCGCACCCGGGGCAGACCGGCTCCACGGCCCGCCAGCCGGGCCGCCCCCAGCCCGCGTCGGCCAGACCGGTCGCGGTGCGCCGGCAGCGGCACGGGCCGGCCGTGGCGGTGCGCACCCGCTGCCGGGCATAGCGCATCCCGCGCTCGAAGCGGAGGTAGCGCCCGAGGACGGCCACGTCGAGCAGCAGGGCCGGGCGGTGCTCGGCCGTGCAGGTCAGCGCGGCGGCCTCGGCGCGCTCGTGGAGGCAGTGGAAGCCGCAGTCGCAGAGCCGGGAGGGCGAGCGGTGGCGCCGCCCGTAGACGCAGCGCGCGTCGTCAAGGACGCCGTAGGGCAGGGCGGCGCCGAGCGAGACACCGAGGAACCCGGCCCGCGAGCCGTCCTCGGAGAGCGCCGCATGGGCGATCTTGTAGCCGGTGGGCGGCTCCGTCGGGCGTTCCTCGGGGAGCCGCGGCCTCATCGGGCCGCCGTCACCTCGACGGGATCCCCGGCCGGGACCTCCTCGGGCACGGGCGGCGCCTCGTCCCGTACGACGTCCTCGGGCCGCTCCTCCGCGACCCCGGTGGCGAGAGCCTTGCCGAGCCTCATGACGACCTCCGACGGAACGACGGGACGGACGGGAACGGACGCACCGGCCTCCCATGGTGGCGTACGCGGCGGTCCCCGCCAAGAGCGCCTGCGGCGGCCACACTTCAGCACTGCTGTTGATGAACGGCAAGCAGATCTAAGTAGACCTTCACGCTCATCGCGGCCCAGACTGCGGCCATGAGCACTTCCCGCCCCTTCGGGCGCGCACTCTGCGCCATGGTCACGCCGTTCACCGCCGACGACCGCCTCGACCTCGACCACGCGCGACGGCTGGCGGCGCGCCTGGTGGCCGGGGGCTGCGACGGGCTGGTGCTCAGCGGCACCACCGGCGAGTCGCCCACCACCACCGACGCCGAGAAGGCGGAGCTGGTCCGGGCGGTGCGCGCGGAGGTCGGCCCGGACGTCCACGTCGTGGCCGGGGTCGGCACCGCCTCCACCCGGCACACCGTGGAGCTGGCCCGGCAGGCCGAGGAGGCGGGCGCGAACGGCCTGCTGGTGGTCTCGCCGTACTACAGCCGCCCGCCGAGCGAGGCGGTGGAGGCGCACTTCCGTACGGTGGCGGACGCCACGGGTCTGCCGGTGATGCTCTACGACATCCCCGGCCGCACCGGCGTCCGGATCGGCACGGACACGCTGCTGCGGCTCGCGGAGCACGAGCGGATCGTGGCGGTCAAGGACTGCGCCTACGACCTGCTCGGCTCCACCAAGGTGATCGGCCGCACCTCGCTGGCGTACTACTCGGGCTGCGAGGAGACGAACCTGCCGCTGTACGCGGTGGGCGGCGCGGGGTACGTCAGTACGGTGGCGAACGTGGCCCCCGCCCAGATGCGGGCGCCGCTGGACGCCCACGACAAGGGCGACCCGATGGAGGCGGCCCGCCTCAACCACCTCACGCTCCCGCTGACGGAGTTGATGATGGCGTCGGGCCTGCCGGGCACGGTGACGGCGAAGGCGCTGCTGGGCAGTCCGGTGCGGGAGCCGCTGCGGCCCGCGTCCCCGGACCGGGTCGCCGCACTGCGCGAGGCGTACGACGACCTGGTCCCCGGCTAGCCGGGGGCTCGGACCGCGTGGTGGAGCGGGCGGCGTCAGTTGTGCGCGTGCAGAACCTCGTTCAGGCCGCCCCACACGGCGTTGTTGGGCCGGGCCTCGACCGCGCCCGTGACGGAGTTCCGCCGGAACAGGATGTTCGACGCCCCCGAGAGCTCGCGCGCCTTCACGATCTGCCCGTCCGGCATGGTCACCCGCGTACCGGCGGTGACGTACAGGCCCGCCTCCACGACGCACTCGTCGCCGAGCGCGATGCCGACGCCCGCCTCGGCGCCGACCAGGCACCGCTCGCCGATGACGATACGGACGTTGCCGCCGCCCGAGAGCGTGCCCATGGTGGAGGCGCCGCCGCCGATGTCGGAGCCGTTGCCGACGACGACGCCGGCGGAGATGCGGCCCTCGACCATCGAGGTGCCCAGGGTGCCCGCGTTGAAGTTCACGAAGCCCTCGTGCATCACGGTGGTGCCCTCGGCCAGGTGCGCGCCCAGGCGCACCCGGTCGGCGTCGGCGATGCGGACGCCCTTGGGGGCCACGTAGTCCGTCATGCGCGGGAACTTGTCGATGGACGTGACCTGGAGGTGCAGTCCGGCGGCGCGGGCGTTCAGCCGCACCGTCTCGACGTCGTCGACGGCGACCGGGCCGAGCGAGGTCCAGGCGACGTTGGCGAGGAGGCCGAAGAGGCCGTCCAGGTTCTGCCCGTGCGGCTTGACCAGGCGGTGCGAGAGCAGGTGCAGCCGCAGGTAGGCGTCGTGGGCGTCGAGCGGCTTGTCGTCGAGCGAGGCGATGACCGTACGGACGGCGACGACCTCGACGCCCCGGCGCTCGTCGGTACCGAGGGCGGCGGCGGCGCCCTTGCCGAGGAGTTCGGTGGCCCGGTCGGCGCTCAGGCGCTCGGTGCCGGCCGGTCCGGGCTCGGTGGTGAGCTCGGGGGCGGGGAACCAGGTGTCGAGGACGGTGCCGTCGCCGGCGAGGGTGGCGAGGCCGGCGGCGACGGCGCCGGTGGAGCGAGAAGCAGTAGCAGTCGTGTCGGTCATAGCGGAAAACCTAACCGGCGGCGGCCCGCAGGGGCGAACCGGTCTCAGGTGCCGGGCGCGCGCCGCCGGCCGGCTCACCGCCCGCGCCGCCGTGCGCGTCGCCCCCGGCCGGCGGCTCCGGCAGCCTCCGCGCCCACAGCACCGCCAGCCCGGCGAGGCCCGCGAGGAGGGCGCACAGGGGCCACAACAGGGCGGGCGCGGCGGTGTACAGCGCGCCGCCCAGTGGCGGGGCCAGCACCTGGCCGCTGATGGAGGCGCCCGCGTACAGGCTCTGGAAGCGGCCCTGCGCGTGCGGCGGTGCCTGGTCGGCCACGTAAGCGGTGGCGGTGGTCTTGTAGAGGATCTCGCCGAGGGTGAGCGAGACCATCAGGGCGAGGGCCCAGCCGAGGGCGGCGCCCGGGATCAGCAGCGCGTAGCCGAGGCCGACCAGGAGCAGTCCGCAGCCGACGACGCTCAGCGGCGCGCGGCCGCGCAGGGCGTGGGCGGCGGGCAGTTCGAGGCAGAGGATCAATCCGCTGTTGAGGGCGATCAGCCAGCCGTAGACGTGGGCGTCCAGGCCGTGGTCGCCGAGGAAGACGGGCAGGGTGGAGTACTGCTGGCGGTAGACGAGGTCGACGCAGACGATCGCGGCGAGCAGCACCGGCACGGCGGGCCGCACCCGCAGCTCGCGCCGGAGACCGGGCGCCCGGGGGTCGTGGACCGGCCCGGCGTGGGCGGCCGCGCGGGCGGGCAGCACCCGGGCGGCGTACGCCGCGAAGAGCAGGGTGCCGGCACCGTCGGCGGCGAAGAGCCAGTCGTACGACCAGTGGGCGGCGACCAGGGCGCCGAGCGGCGGGCCGACGGTGAAGCCCGCGTTGGACGCGAACCGCATCACCGCGAAGCCCTGGCGGCGGCTGCCCTCGGGGACGCCGACGGCGACGAGCGCGGAGTTCGCGGCCCGGACGACTCCGGAGGCGTACTGGGCGACCGGCAGCGCGGCGACCAGGACCGGGGTCGGCAGCGGTGCGAGGGCGGCGAGCAGGACGCCGCTGACCAGGGATCCCGCGAGCAGGGCGCGCCGGTGGCCGTACCGGTCGCCGAACCAGCCGCCGGTGAGGTTCCCGGCGACCAAGCCGACGCCTCCGATCCCGCCGATCACTCCGGCCTGGCCGACGCCGAGGCCGCGCGGGCCGGTCAGGTACATGAAGAGGTAGACGAAGGTGAAGCTGACGACCGCATTGAAGAACATGCCGAAGCACAGCAGCCGGACGTCTCTCGGCACCGCTCGCAAGGTCTTCACACCGTCGCCCCCCCGGCCTCGCCCTCAGTAAGTTCCCTATGGGAACGGACTATGTCAGCATGGGGTTCGCAGGTCAACGGCGTACGGAAGGATGGAGCCATGCCTCAACGCACCCGGCTCCACGACGAGCACTGCGCCATCGCCCAGGCCCTGGACGTCGTCGGCGACTGGTGGACCCTCCTGATCGTGCGCGACGCCGCACGCGGGGTGCACCGCTTCGACGCGCTCCAGCGCGAGCTCGGCATGTCCCGGAAGGTGCTCGCCGAGCGGCTGAGGCTGCTGGTGGAGACGGGGGTGCTGAGCCGGGAGCCGTACCAGGAGCGTCCGGTGCGGTACGAGTACCGGCTCACTCCGCGCGGCCGTGCCCTGCTGCCCGTACTGATCGCGCTCCAGGACTGGGGTGACACCTGGGTGCTGGGAGAGGGAGAGACGATGGCCACGGCGACGGAGCGGTCCGGGGAGACCGGGCGGGTGCGCGAGCTGGTGGGAACGACGGTGCCCGCGCTCGAACTCACCGATTTCGACGGGCGGTCGCGGGACCCGGTGTCACGGGAGAGCGCGTACACCGTGCTCTACTGCTTCCCCGGCGCCTACGCCCGCAAGGAGTCCTATCCGCCGGGCTGGGCGGGCATTCCGGGGGCGCCGGGCTGCACGCTGGAGTCGTGCACCTTCCGCGACCAGCTCGCCGAGTTCACGGCGGCGGGCGCGAGCGTGCACGGCGTGTCCACCCAACGCCCGGACGAGCAGCGGGCGTTCGCGGACAAGGAGCACCTGCGCTTCCCGCTCCTGTCGGACGCGGACCTGGAGCTGACGGCCGCGCTGCGCCTGCCCACCTTCCGCACGGCCGGGGTGAGCCGGCTCAAGCGCCTCACCCTGGTAGTCGCCCGGGACCGGACGGTGGTGGAGGCGCTGTACCCGATCACGGACATCGAGGCGAGCGTACGGGCGGCGTTGGAGGGGGTCCGCCGGGCGGGGGGCGGGGGCTGAGCGGGGGCGGACCGGGGCTCGGTGGGCGGCGCCGCCGGGCGAGGTCGTACCGGCGGGCCTTCAGTCGCCCGCCCTGGGACGGGGGCCATGCCACGACCGTACCCGGCACCCGGCCTCAGCCTTTGGGGGCCCGGGGCGGCAAGCCCGGTGGAAAGGGCCTCGGCGCGGGGCCGCAGCCGGGCGCCCTCGACGACCGCCTCCGACCGACGGGACGGCCTCCGAAGAGGGGTGAGCGGGGCACTGATGCCGATTTGCCTCCGCCGGGGGGCCCGCGCTGTGCGGTCTCGCCTCGTCCGGCGCGCCGACACTAGGCTCGTGCCATGCCCACATCTGACAGCGTGACGCTTCGGACGCTTGATGGTCTGCGCCTGGCCGGCACCCTCGTGAGCCCCGCTGCTCCCGCCTCACACGGCGTGGTCCTGGTGCACGGTGGGGGCGTCACCCGTGAAGAGGGCGGATTCTTCTCCCGGTTGGCCGCCGGACTGGCTGCCGCTGGTGTGGCCTCTCTCCGCTTCGACATGCGGGGCCACGGGGAGAGCGAGGGCCGGCAGGAGGAGCTGACGCTCACCACGATCCTCAACGACATTCGTGTGGCCATCGACCGTCTGCGCAGTGCCACGACCGCGGGGGGAATCACCTTGCTGGGCGCCAGCTTCGGTGGCGGTATCTGCGCGTACTACGCCGCGAAGCGTCCGGCAGACCTGTCACGACTGGTTCTGTTCAACCCTCAGCTGGACTACAAGTGGCGCACCATTGATACGCGCTCGTACTGGGCCGATGATTCGATCAGCGACGAAGCGGCCCGGCAGCTCACCGAGCACGGATTCATCCAGTTCACACCGACGCTTCGGCATGGGCGGCCTCTCCTCAACGAGGTGTTCTGGCTGCACCCACACGAAGTGCTCGGGGAGGTGCGGGCCCCGACGCTCCTCGTGCATGGCACGCGGGACACCTTCGTGCCGATCGAGTCATCGCGGTCCGCCGTACGGAAGTTCCTCGCCCCCTGCGAACTCGTCGAGATCGAAGGATCACAGCACGGTTTCGCCATGCACGACGATCCGGAATACCTCGACCCGCAGAGTCAGAAATGGCAGGCATTCGTGATCCGCACGGTCACCGAGTGGTTGTCGACGGACCCGTCCCAGGGTTAGACCGCCTGGAGTGCTTCGCGGAATTCCCGCACGGCAGGGCGACTGCGCCAGCGGCGCAGTGTTTGTGCTACTTCGTCCAGGACCCGCAGGGTGCGTGCGGACTTCATCGCCCGAGCCACCTCCGCCGAAGCGCGACCGATCCGGGCCGCCTCGTCCGGCTCACCGCTCAGCGCCAAGGCGGCAGAACGCCGGGCGTTGAAGAATCCCATGTCGCGGCGGGAGAGCGTACCGGCCTCCATGATTCTCCCGAACAGGTCGGCGGCCAGGCCCGGTCTCCCTGCCTCTGTGTAGCTCACCGCGTTCCGGAGCGACAACGTGTGTTCGTTGAAGTAGGCACCCAGGTCGCCCGGTTCGGCGACGGCGGCGTCAGCCAGCAGTTCGCGTGCCGCACCAAGTTTCCGCTCCACCAGCGAGAACGGCTCCCCGAGCATGGCGCACCCCAGCGCTTCCTGCTGCGTCAGCTCCGCCCGGACCCGCGCCGGAAGCCGCCATCTCCCGTGCTGACCCGCCTGCGCCAGCGTCACCATGCGCGCCGCATCTCCGTCGTCGTACGCCATTTGGGACTTCTTCAGCAACATATAGCCTTGCATGGCGGGATCATTGGCTTCCTGCGCCCACTCCACAGCTCGGTCGTACCAGAAAACAGCCTCAACCGGTTGCTGGATATCGCGATAGAGCCATCCTGCGAACTCCGCACCGTCCGCGCCGGCCGACAACAGCTCTCGCCGAACGGACGGCTTCACCTCGCGTGCCCTGCGCTCCACGGCACTCAACAGAGCGAGAACCAGCGACAGGCTCTTCCGCGCGCCCAGAGCACCGTCATCATGTTTGGCCACTTCGAGCTGTTCACGTAAAAAGTCGACCGCCGGGCCGTCGAAGTCGCGGTACTGGTCTTCCAGCGGTGCGGCCGCGCAACGGATCTCCAGGAGCGCGGCGCTCTCGCCACCATCCCCGGAAGCACTCTCCCATGACCGTCTCGGCAGACCGATCATTTCTCCGGGGATACCGAACCCGTCGGCCACGCGTTCGACAACTTCACGCCCCCGGATACCACGGACACCCCGGATGATGTCGCTCACGCGTGAACTCGACATCTTCCCGATGGCCGCCGCCATGGCGGCATGACTGGAGCCGGTGCGCCGGTTCACAAGCCGGAAGATCTCCCGGAAGTCCCGTGCGGAGCAGGCCTGTTGCATGGCCTCACTCCGAAGGAGCGCGTCTGGGATCGTCAGTGGATAGCCGCCGCGCCGGGTTTCGCGTTCGTCCATGGGCGCCCCTGGGGAGGACCGGAGTGATCTTTTCCAGAGTAGCCCCGGGCGCTGGACGGGGCCCGTCGAACCGCAACGGGGTTCCCCAAATGCCCCTGTGGGGATCCCCGTTCGCTGTTCCGTAGGCAGCCGCGCCCCGCCCAAGCTTTTGGGACGACACCCACGCCCACGACCAAGCAGACGGTCCGGGGCGTGGTCACAACCAGCAGAGGTTGACGACAGTGCCCGAAGTCACCGCCAGAACCGCCGAAAGCCCCCAGCAGGCAAAGGGTGATACCGACGCGCGGCAGTGGGAGTACACGACCTACGCGCCCGCAGGCGAGACGTGCCCGGCGTGTGAAAGGCCCATCATGAGCCTTGAAATCTGTCGGCGGGCGGCATCGGCCCGCCCCGACACCGCTCCGGTCGCCGCGTACTGGCATACGGACTGCGCCCCCGTGGAGGCGGGACGATGATCTCCATGGAGCAGTACAGGAGCGCGCTCGCCGAGGCGGAGCACACCGCCGCTCTGTTGCGCGCGGCCCTGCGCCGTACCGGCGTACCCGAGCAGGAGGTCTCGCGGGTGCGTGGTCTGGTGACCGGGAGGGGGCGGGGGTACGTGGAGATCGGGGCGCTTTCCGTCGGCTCGGCGGCGGTACTGCTCGACGCGCTTGCGCCCGTGGCCGGAGCCTCCCCCTGAGCCGCACCGCCTCGCGAGCCGTCCGCCGCACGCGCGAAAGGCCCCCGGTACCCATTGGCACCAGAGGCCCGACACGTCATACAGGTCACACAGGACCACACGTCCCGCAAGGGGGATCAGACGTTGAACCCCAGCGCCCGCAGCTGCTCGCGGCCGTCGTCCGTGATCTTGTCGGGGCCCCACGGCGGCATCCAGACCCAGTTGATCTTGAGTTCGTTGACGATGCCGTCCGTCGCCGCCTTCGCCTGGTCCTCGATCACGTCGGTCAGCGGGCAGGCCGCGGACGTCAGGGTCATGTCCAGGGTGGCGATGTTGGCGTCGTCGATGTGGATGCCGTAGATGAGGCCCAGGTTGACGACGTCAATGCCCAGCTCGGGGTCGACGACGTCGTACAGCGCCTCGCGGACTTCTTCCTCCGAGGCCGGCTTCAAGGTGGCCTCTGCGTTCTCGGTCATGCGCTCTTCCTCTCGGCTTCGGCGCCCAGCGCCTGGGCCGTCGCGTCCTTCCAGGCCATCCAGCTCAGCAGAGCACACTTCACGCGCGCGGGGTACTTGGAGACACCGGCGAACGCGACCGCGTCCTCCAGGACCTCCTCCATCGCGTCGTCCGGCTCCAGCTGGCCCTTGGACTGCATCAGCTCCAGGAAGGTCTCCTGGATGCGCCGCGCCTCGTCGAGCTCCTTGCCGACCAGCAGGTCGTTGAGGACCGAGGCGCTGGCCTGGCTGATCGAGCAGCCCTGGCCCTCGTAACTGATGTCCGAGATCTGCGAGCCCTCGTACTTCACCCGCAGGGTGATCTCGTCCCCGCACGTCGGGTTCACGTGGTGCACCTCGGCGTCACCGTCCCGCAAGCCCCGCCCGTGCGGATGCTTGTAGTGGTCCAGGATGACGTCCTGGTACATCGAATCCAGCTTCACAACGAATTACCTCGCGTCCCTGCAATCGCTCGCCGCACGTCCCGACCCCTAGCCGAAGAAGTTCCGTACGTGCTCCAGACCGTCCACCAGGGCGTCGACCTCGGCAGGCGTGGAGTACAGATAGAAAGACGCTCGCGTGGTCGCCGGAATTCCGTAGCGCAGGCAGGCCGGGCGGGCGCAGTGGTGGCCGACCCGGACCGCGATGCCCTCCTCGTCGAGGACCTGGCCCACGTCGTGCGGATGGATGTCCCCGAGCGTGAAGGAGATCGCGGCGCCCCGGTCCTCGGCCGTGGTGGGGCCGATGATCCGCAGGTCCGGGACCTCCAGGAGGCGCTTGACCGCGTACTCCGTGATCGCGTGCTCATGCGCGGCGATCTTGTCCATGCCGATCGCCGAGAGGTAGTCCACGGCCGCGCCCAGGCCCACGGCCTGCGCGATCGGGGGCGTACCCGCCTCGAACTTGTGCGGCGCCGGAGCGTACGTCGACGAGTGCATCGAGACCGTCTCGATCATCTCGCCGCCGCCGAGGAAGGGGGGAAGGTCCTCCAGCAGCTCCTGGCGGCCCCACAGGACGCCGATGCCGGTCGGGCCGCACATCTTGTGGCCGGTGAAGGCCACGAAGTCGGCCTGGAGGGCCTGTACGTCCAGCGGCATGTGCGGCGCGGCCTGGGAGGCGTCGATGCACAGCAGCGCGCCGACCTCCTGGGCGCGGCGGACGATCGCCTCGACCGGGTTGACGGTGCCCAGCAGGTTGGAGACCAGCGTGAAGGAGACGATCTTCGTCTTCTCGGTGATGATCTCTTCGATGTTCGAGAGGTCGAGGCGGCCGTCGTCGGTGAGGCCGAACCACTTCAGCTTCGCGCCCGTGCGCTGCGCGAGCAGCTGCCACGGCACGATGTTGGAGTGGTGCTCCATCTCCGTGATGACGATCTCGGTCTCGTGGTCCACCCGGTAGGGCTCGTCGGCCCAGCCCAGCATGTTGGCGACCAGGTTGAGCGACTCCGAGGCGTTCTTGGTGAAGATCACCTCGTCGCGGCTCGGCGCGTTGATGAACGCGGCGACCTTGTCGCGCGCGCCCTCGTACAGCGCCGTGGCCTCCTCGGCCACCGTGTACACACCACGGTGGACGTTGGCGTTGTGCCGCTCGTAGTACTCGTTGAGGGCGTCGAGCACCTGGCGCGGCTTCTGCGAGGTCGCCGCGCTGTCGAGGTACACGATCTTCTTGCCGTCGTGGACCACGCGGTCCAGGAGGGGGAAGTCCTTACGGATCGCCTCGTCAAGAAGATCAGACCCAGTGAGGAGGCCCGGCAGATGTGTCACTCGGATGCGCCGCCCTTCGTGTAAGCCTCGTAGCCCTCGTTCTCCAGCTTGTCGGCGAGCTCGGCGCCGCCGGACTCGGCGATACGGCCGTTCGCGAACACGTGCACGAAGTCGGGCTTGATGTAGCGCAGGATGCGCGTGTAGTGCGTGATCAGCAGCGTGCCGACCTCACCGGTCTCGCGGACGCGGTTGACGCCCTCGGAGACGACGCGCAGGGCGTCGACGTCCAGGCCGGAGTCGGTCTCGTCGAGGATCGCGATCTTCGGCTTGAGGAGCTCCAGCTGAAGGATCTCGTGGCGCTTCTTCTCACCGCCGGAGAAGCCCTCGTTGACGTTGCGCTCGGCGAAGGCCGGGTCCATCTGGAGCTGCTCCATCGCGGACTTGACCTCCTTCACCCAGGTGCGCAGCTTGGGGGCCTCGCCGCGCATGGCGGTGGCGGAGGTGCGCAGGAAGTTGGAGACCGAGACGCCGGGGACCTCGACCGGGTACTGCATGGCGAGGAAGACGCCGGCGCGGGCACGCTCGTCGACGGACATCTCCAGGACGTCCTCGCCGTCCAGGGTGACCGTACCGCCGGTGATCGTGTACTTGGGGTGACCCGCGAGCGAGTACGCGAGGGTGGACTTGCCGGAGCCGTTGGGACCCATGATGGCGTGGGTCTCGCCCTGCCTGACGGTCAGGTCGACGCCCTTGAGGATCTCCCGGGGGCCGTTCTCGGCTTCCACGGTGACGTGCAGGTCGCGGATTTCAAGCGTTGCCATGGGGACTTAGTTCTCCTGGGATACGGAGACGAGCACATCGTCCCCTTCGATCTTTACGGGGTATACGGGCACGGGTCGCGTCGCGGGGAGGCCGGACGGCTTGCCGGTGCGCAGGTCGAAGCTGGAGCCGTGCAGCCAGCACTCGATCTGGCAGTCCTCCACCTCGCCCTCGGACAGCGAGACGTTGGCGTGCGAGCAGATGTCGTTGATCGCGAACACCTCGCCCGCCGTGCGGACGACCGACACCGGCGTGCCGTCGAGTTCCACCCGCTTCGGGGTGTCCTCCTCCAGCTCGCTCAGCGCGCAGACGCGGACGAAGGCGCTCATCAGACCGACGCCTCCAGCTCCGCCTCGATCTTGGCGAGCAGGCGCTCCTCGACGTCCGCCACGCCGACCTGCTGGACGAGCTCGGCGAAGAAGCCGCGCACCACCAGGCGGCGGGCCTCGGCCTGCGGGATGCCGCGCGCCATCAGGTAGAACAGCTGCTCGTCGTCGAAGCGGCCGGTGGCCGAGGCGTGACCGGCGCCGGCGATCTCGCCGGTCTCGATCTCCAGGTTCGGCACGGAGTCGACCCGGGCGCCGTCGGTCAGCACCAGGTTGCGGTTCATCTCGTAGGTGTCGGTGCCCTCGGCCCTGGCCTGGATGAGGACGTCACCGATCCACACGGCGTGCGCGTCGTCGCCCTGGAGGGCGCCCTTGTACACGGCGTTGGACTTGCAGTGCGGGGTGTTGTGGTCGACCAGGAGGCGGTGCTCCTGGTGCTGGCCCTTGTCGGTGAAGTACAGACCGAAGAGCTCGGCCTCGCCGCCGGTGCCCGCGTAGGAGACGCGCGGGTGCAGCCGGACCAGGTCGCCGCCGAAGGTGACGACCACGGACTTGAAGGAGGCGTCCCGGCCGACCAGCGTGTTGTGCTGGGCGACGTGGACGGCCTTGTCGTCCCAGTCCTGCACGGAGACGACGGTCAGCTTGGCGCCGTCGCCGAGGACGAAGTCCACGTTGGCGGCGAGCACCGCGTCACCGGTGTGGTCGATGACCACGACGGCCTCGGCGAACGCGCCGAGCTCGACGACCTGGTGCGCGTAGACCGTGCCGCCCTCGCCGTGCACGGCGATACGGATCGGCTCGCTGAGGACCGCCTCCTTGGGGACGGTCACGACCGAGGCCTTCTCGAACGAGGAGTAGGCCTGGGCGGCGACCCGGTCCACCGGGGTGCCGGCCCGGCCGAGCCGCGCGTCGTCGCGGCCCACCGTCTCGACGGTGACGCCCTCGGGGGCGCTCACCTCGACGCGCAGCCCGTCGCCGGTCGCGACGGCGGTGCCGTCGTGCAGCCCGCGCAGCCGGTCCAGCGGCGTGAACCGCCACTCCTCCTCGCGCCCGTGCGGCACGGGGAAGTCCGCCACGTCGAAGGACGGGGGCGCGCTCATGCGCGTGGCGACGGTCGACTCGGCGGCCACCGCGATCGAGCCGGCGGTGGTGGAGCCCGCCGGGATGTTCTGCTGAGCCTCAGCCATGGCTGTCGTAGTGCTCTCTTCCTAGATCAGTCTGCGTTCGCTGCTTGGCGGGGACGGTGGCGGTACTAGCCGACCGAACCCTCCATCTGCAGCTCGATCAGCCGGTTGAGCTCCAGGGCGTACTCCATGGGCAGCTCCTTGGCGATCGGCTCGACGAAGCCGCGCACGATCATCGCCATCGCCTCGAACTCCGTCAGACCGCGGCTCATCAGGTAGAAGAGCTGGTCCTCGGAGACCTTGGAGACGGTCGCCTCGTGGCCCATGGACACGTCGTCCTCGCGGACGTCGACGTACGGGTAGGTGTCGGAGCGCGAGATCGTGTCGACGAGCAGCGCGTCGCACAGCACGTTCGACTTGGAGCCGTGGGCACCCTCGCCGATCTCGACCAGACCGCGGTAGGAGGTGCGGCCACCGCCGCGCGCCACCGACTTGGAGACGATGTTGGAGGACGTGTTCGGCGCCATGTGGACCATCTTGGAGCCGGCGTCCTGGTGCTGGCCCTCGCCCGCGAAGGCGATGGACAGGGTCTCGCCCTTGGCGTGCTCGCCCATCAGGTAGACCGCCGGGTACTTCATGGTGACCTTGGAACCGATGTTGCCGTCGATCCACTCCATGGTCGCGCCCTCGTACGCCACGGCGCGCTTGGTGACCAGGTTGTAGACGTTGTTCGACCAGTTCTGGATCGTCGTGTAGCGGCAGCGGCCGCCCTTCTTGACGATGATCTCCACGACGGCGCTGTGCAGCGAGTCGGAGGAGTAGATCGGGGCGGTGCAGCCCTCGACGTAGTGGACGTACGCGTCCTCGTCCACGATGATCAGCGTCCGCTCGAACTGGCCCATGTTCTCCGTGTTGATACGGAAGTAGGCCTGGAGCGGGATGTCGACGTGGACGCCCTTGGGCACATAGATGAACGAGCCGCCGGACCACACCGCGGTGTTCAGCGACGCGAACTTGTTGTCGCCGACCGGGATGACCGTGCCGAAGTACTCCTGGAAGAGCTCCGGGTGCTCCTTCAGCGCGGTGTCGGTGTCGAGGAAGATGACGCCCTGCTCCTCCAGGTCCTCACGGATCTGGTGGTAGACGACCTCGGACTCGTACTGGGCCGCGACACCGGCGACGAGGCGCTGCTTCTCCGCCTCGGGGATGCCGAGCTTGTCGTACGTGTTCTTGATGTCCTCGGGCAGGTCCTCCCAGGACTCCGCCTGCTTCTCCGTGGACCGCACGAAGTACTTGATGTTGTCGAAGTCGATGCCGGACAGGTCCGAGCCCCAGTTGGGCATGGGCTTCCTGTCGAACAGGCGCAGGCCCTTGAGGCGCAGCTTCAGCATCCACTCGGGCTCGTTCTTCTTCGCCGAGATGTCGCGGACGACGTCCTCGGAGAGCCCGCGCTTGGCGGCGGCACCCGCCGTGTCGGAGTCGGCCCAGCCGTACTCGTACGTGCCCAGGCCCTCGAGTTCGGGGTGGGCAGTCTCCGTGGGGAGAGTCATGCGGGGTTCCTCCCGGCCGTGCTTGTGGATGCTGATTCGGTGTCGTGCGGGGTCGGTGGTGCGCTGTGCGGGATGAACGTCGTGCACACCCCGTCGCCGTGGGCGATGGTGGCCAGACGCTGCACATGGGTTCCGAGCAGGCGGGAGAAGAACTCCGTCTCCGCCTCGCACAGCTGCGGGAACTGCTCGGCGGCGTGGGCGACCGGGCAGTGGTGCTGGCAGAGCTGCTCGCCCCGTCCGGGGAGGGGCGCGCTGCGCGCCGTAGCAGCGTACCCGTCGGCGGTCAAGGCCTTGGCCAGTGCCTCGGTGCGCTCCTCGGGCGGCGCCGCCTCGACGGCCTCGCGGTAGCCCTCGGCCTGGGCCTCGATCCGCGCGCGGGCGAAGGCGACGACGGCCTCCTCGCCGGCGGACCGCTCGATCCAGCGGAGCGCGTCCACGGCCAGCTTGTCGTACGACTGGTCGAAGGCGTCCCGCCCGCAGTCCGTGAGGGCGAAGACCTTGGCCGGCCTGCCGCGGGTCCGTGCCCCGTACACCCGCTGTTCGCGGGCGACGACCACGTCGTCGGCCACGAGGGCGTCGAGGTGGCGGCGGACGGCGGCCTGGGTGAGCCCGAGGCGCTTCGCGAGGTCCGCGACGGTGGAGGGGCCGTGGTCCAGGATGGAGCGCGCGACCCGGTTGCGGGTGGACCGCTCACCGGTCGCGATCTCCTCCTGCGGAGCCTCGCCGACGTTTTTCACAACACCATTGTTGCGTAATTCCTCAGAGCCTGACAAGCCACGTCCCGATCATCGAACGGTGCGGTGCATCACTTAGGCATACCTAAGCTGACCTGCGGAAACGATCTCCGATCGATCATCTGACGGATGGGGGAACACAGGGCCGACGACCCCTGTGACCTCGCCATATGGCCACCTCGGCGCTCTGTTCCCACCCTCCTGCCCGGCCCCGCGCGGGCGGGCCCGGTCAGGGTCCCGGCCGCTCCCCGCAGGCCCGGTGACCGGCCGGAAATCGGCGGTCGCGCACGCGCGCGTCCCCGCCCCTGTACGACCCCCTCCCCCGGTCCGGCGCCCTTCGCGCGCTGCCTAGACTTGGCACCCATGAAGAGCGAGTCCGTCGTCCAGGTCACCGGCCTGGTCAAACGGTACGGATCGAAGACCGCCGTGGACGGCCTCGACCTGCGGGTCGCCGCCGGGACCGTCACCGCCGTCCTCGGCCCCAACGGTGCCGGCAAGACCACCACGATCGAGACCTGCGAGGGCTACCGCAGACCCGACGCCGGCACCGTCCGCGTCCTCGGCCTCGACCCGGTCGCCGAGGCCGAGCGGCTGCGCCCGCGCATCGGGGTGATGCTCCAGTCCGGCGGGGTCTACTCCGGCGCCCGCGCCGAGGAGATGCTGCGCCACATGGCGAAGCTGCACGCCCACCCCCTCGACGTGCCCGCGCTCATCGAGCGCCTCGGCCTGGAGAGCTGCGGACGCACCCCCTACCGCCGCCTCTCCGGCGGCCAGCAGCAGCGCCTCGCGCTCGCCCTGGCCGTGGTGGGCCGCCCCGAGCTCGTCTTCCTCGACGAACCGACCGCGGGCCTCGACCCGCAGGCCCGCCGCGCCACCTGGGACCTCGTACGGGAACTGCGCGCCGACGGCGTCAGCGCGGTCCTGACCACGCACTTCATGGACGAGGCCGAGGAGCTCGCGGACGACGTGGTGATCGTCGACGCGGGCCGGGCCGTCGCCCAGGGCTCCCCCGAGGAGCTCTGCCGGGGGGGCGCGGAGAACACCCTGCGCTTCACCGGGCGACCCGGGCTCGACCTCGCATCCCTCCTCAAGGCGCTGCCCGACGGCACGGCCGCGGCCGAGCTGACCCCCGGCGCGTACCGCATCAGCGGCACCGTCGACCCCCAGCTGCTGGCCACCGTGACCTCCTGGTGCGCCCAGCACGGCGTGATGCCCGACGGCATCGCGGTGGAGCGCCACACCCTGGAGGACGTCTTCTTGGAGCTGACCGGCAGGGAGCTGCGCCGATGAGTGTCGGTACCGGTACGTACACGCCGAACCCCGGGGCCGCGCCCGTCGGCCGGATGATCGGCGCGCAGACCGCGCTCGAGACGCGGATGCTGCTGCGCAACGGCGAGCAGCTGCTGCTCACCGTGGTCATCCCGACGCTGCTGCTCGTGCTGTTCAGCGGCGTCGACATCATCGACACCGGCGAGGGGAAGTCGGTCGACTTCCTCACCCCCGGGATCCTGGCGCTCGCCGTGATGTCGACCGCCTTCACCGGGCAGGCCATCGCCACCGGCTTCGACCGGCGCTACGGCGTGCTCAAGCGGCTCGGCGCGTCCCCGCTGCCGCGCTGGGCGCTGATGACCGCCAAGACGCTGTCGGTGCTGGTCACCGAGGTCCTCCAGGTCGTCCTGCTGACAGCGATCGCCTTCGCGCTCGGCTGGTCGCCGCACGGCAACCCGTTCGCGGTGCTGCTGCTCCTGGTGCTCGGGACGGCCGCCTTCTCCGGGCTCGGGCTGCTGATGGCGGGGACCCTGAAGGCCGAGGCGACGCTCGCCGCGGCCAATCTGGTCTTCCTGCTGCTGCTGGTGGGCGGCGGGGTCATCGTGCCGATGGACAAGTTCCCCGGCGGCGTGCAGACGGCGCTCGGGCTGCTGCCCATCTCGGCGCTCTCGGACGGGCTGCGGGACGTGCTCCGGGACGGGGCCTCGATGCCCTGGGGCGACCTGGGGATCCTGGCGGTCTGGTCGGTCCTGGGACTGGGCGCGGCGGCGAAGTTCTTCCGCTGGGAGTGAGGGGCGCGGCGGAGGGCGGCGGACCCCTCGTGAAAACGTGCACAAACGGAGCCCTACGATAGGGGCCATGCCGAACGTGACCCGAGCCGAAGCGGCTCAGGCGGTGCGCAACCCGCTCGCCTTCATCGCCGAGCGGTGGACGCCGTCCCCGCGGACCGTCCAGCGCGCGGCGCTCATCGCCGTCGTCATGGCCGTCGTCATCGTGGTGACCGGCGGCGCGGTCCGGCTCACCGGGTCGGGGCTCGGCTGCCCGACCTGGCCCAAGTGCACCGACCAGAGCCTGACGCCGACCGGCGAGATGGACTTCCACAGCGCCGTCGAGTTCGGCAACCGGATGCTGACGTACGTGCTGTGCGCGGCCGTCGGCTGGGCGATCATCGCGGCCCGGGCCGCGAGCCCCTGGCGGCGCGGTGTCACCCGGCTCGGCTGGATCCAGTTCTGGATCGTCATGGGCAACGCGGTCCTGGGCGGCATCGTCGTCCTGGTCGGCCTCAACCCGTACACCGTCGCGGCCCACTTCCTGCTCTCCACCGCGCTCCTGACCGTGGCGCTGATGACCTGGCAGCGCGTCCGCGAGGGCGACGGCGCGCCGCGTCCGCTGGTGGGCCGGGCCGTGGTCCAGCTGACCTGGCTGCTGACGGTCGCGGCCGGCGCGCTGGTCGCGGTCGGCACGGTCGTCACCGGCTCCGGGCGCCACGCGGGCGACTCCAGCGACGTGGACCGCATCCCGCTGAACTGGACGATGATCAGCCAGCTCCACGCCGACCTCGCCTGGGTCGTGGTGGCCCTCACGGTCGCGCTCTGGTTCGTCCTGAAGGCGGTCGACGCCCCCAAGGGCCCGCGCGACCGGGCACGCGAGCTGTTCCTGGTGCTGATGGCCCAGGGCGTCATCGGGTACGTCCAGTACTTCACCAAGACCCCCGAGGCCCTGGTCGCCGTGCACATGCTCGGCTCCTGCCTGGTGTGGATCGGCGTGGTCCGGGTCGTGCTCTCGCTGCGCGAGCGGCCGCACACCGCCGTGCCGGTGCCGGCCCAGTCAGACCCGGCGCTCACCCGCGCCTGACAGCCCGTACACCCGCCGGGCGTTCCCCGCCCCGATCATCGCGGCGACCCGCTCGGCGTCGCCGCGCGCCCACGCCCCGTCGGCCACCCACGCCCCCAGCACCCGGCCCAGCGCGTGGGTGAACAGCCGCGCGCCCACCACATGCAGTTCGGGCAGGCCGCGCGCGCCGCTGGAGTAGAGCAGCTTCCCGAACGGCGCCAGCTCCAGCAGCTCGGCCAGCACGTCCGCGGCGCGCGCGCCGGTGCGCACCAGGGCCGGGCCCACATCCGCGTACACATGCGGGAAGACGCTCGCCAGATGGGCGGCCTGGCGGTGGTACGGATAGCCGTGCAGCAGCACCAGGTCCGTGCCCAGGCCGTTGGTGGCGGCGGCGAACCCCGCGAGCCCGGTCGCGTCGTCCATGCCGAGCCGCAGCTGGAGCGGGCGGCCGGAGGCGACCGCGCTCCACAGCAGGTGCCGCAGCAGCACCGGGTCCTCCAGCGGCTCCTGGATGCGGCGCCGGAGGAGCCAGCGGCCCGCCGCCCCGCGCACCTCGCCGGGTCCGGGCGGCGCCGGGTCGAGGCTCTGGCGTACGGCCGTCACGGAGAGGAAGGCCACGGCGGAGGCGGCGGCGGTGTGCACGGCCTCGGCGAGGTTGGCGAGGAAGGCGTCGACGGTGCCGGAGGTGTCGGCGACCTGTTCGGCCAGCGGCTCCAGCCGGACGATCTCATGGGCGTCGGCCGAGGCGGCGGCGGCCAGCTCACCGGGCCCGGTCAGATCGCCGGGCAGGCTCGTGTCGACCAGATAGGTGGAGACCCCCGAGCCGCGCAGCAGCCGTCGTACGGTCTCCAGGACGCCCAGCTCGCGCCGGCGGGCGAGGTAGCGGGCCGGGGCGCAGTGCGCCTCCAGGCCCAGCAGCGGCGGGCACCAGCGGCGCACCGCGAAGCCGGTCTGGGTGTCGAAGAACGTCGTGCCGGGAGCGGGCGGGGCACCGGTCCTGCCGAGCTGCGTCTCGAACGTGCCGAGCCCCAGTTCGGTGCGGAGCACGCCGTGGCAGTGCTGGTCCACCAGGTCCGGCTGCGGCACGGCGTCGATCATCCGGGGCTCCCTGGGTGGTGTGCTTCCACCTCACTAACGGGTGAGCCCCGGATGAGTGTTGCTGTTTGCCGTTCAGCCGTTCTTAGGACCGCCGAGCTGGATGCCGGCCATCCGGCTCCACTCGTAGCGGCCGGTCCTGACCTTGGCGGCGAACTCGCCGTCGAAGTCCTCGTGGACGGTGATCCCGGCCTTCTCGACCGCGCTCAGCGCGATGGCGTGGCTGGGGGCCACCAGGTCGCCCCAGCCGCCGTCCCCGCCGACCAGCACGATCCGCGCGCCGCGCTGACCGATGTACGCGACCTGGCCCTCGGCGCCGCCGTGCTCCTTGGCGAAGTGGCCGATCTGCTTGGCGAGGCGCGCCGCCCGCCGCTCGGCCTTGGCGGCCTGCTTCTCGTCAACCTGGGTTTCTGCCATGCCCAGGATGCTACTCGCGAGTAGATCCAGATGCGACGGGAGGGCCCCGTGGCCTGTGCCACTGGGCCCTCCCGTCACGAGGAGCGCGTGTCTACCGCAGGAACGGGTCCACCGCGACCGCCACGAACAGCAGCGACACATAGGTGATCGACCAGTGGAACAGGCGCATCTCCTTGAGTTTCGCGCCGGTGACGCCCGCCTTGGCGCGGTTCTGGAGGCCGTGCGCCTCCCAGAGCCACCAGCCGCCGGAGACCAGCGCCACCGCCGTGTAGAACCAGCCGGTGTAGCCGAGCGGCGTCAGCAGCAGCGAGACCGCGACCATCACCCAGCTGTACGCGACGATCTGGCGTGCCACCACCCGGTTGGAGGCGATGACCGGCAGCATCGGGACGCCCACGCGCGCGTAGTCGTCCTTCACCTTCATCGACAGCGGCCAGTAGTGCGGCGGCGTCCAGAAGAAGATGACCAGGAAGAGGATGACCGCGGCCCACGACATCGAGTCCGTGACGGCCGACCAGCCGATGAGCACCGGCATACAGCCCGCGATGCCGCCCCAGACGATGTTCTGCGAGGTGCGGCGCTTGAGGATCATCGTGTAGACGACCACGTAGAAGAGCAGCGCACCGAGGGACAGCGCGGCGGACAGCCAGTTGACGAGCAGTCCGAACCACAGCGTCGAGACGACCGCGAGGGTGATGCCGAAGGCGAGGCACTCGCGCGGCGAGACCATCCCGGTCACCAGCGGCCGCTGCGAGGTGCGGTCCATCAGGGCGTCGATGTCGCGGTCGATGTACATGTTCAGCGCGTTGGCGCCGCCCGCGGAGAGATAGCCGCCGACGGTGGTGGTCAGCACCAGCCAGAGGGACGGAACGCCCTGCTCGGCCAGGAACATCACCGGAATGGTGGTGATGAGGAGCAGTTCGATGATCCGCGGCTTGGTCAGTGCCACGAACGCCTTGACGCGGGCCCCGAACGGCCGATGGGCCCCCGGGCTGGGAGTCAAGACGACCCCTGCGGGTCGGGACTCGACGGCCGTCACGCACACCCCTGACAGAGAATTCCCAGCAAGTCCCGGGGCAATCGGTCGGATGGGCCCGGACGTTCCGGGCAAGAGAACCCGGTGAAGACTTGCGCGTACCACGCCACTGTAGACGTTGCCCAGACGCCGCCCTTCGCGGGGGTGGGCTCGTGTTGGCGCCGGGTCGCGAAGACCGCGCCGTGAGGCGGAAGTGACCGGTCTTGGGCACTCTGGAGTGTGTGTCCCAACCGGTGGGCAGTCGAAAAAATGAGCGTTCCGGCGGGGGTAGGCTCGACAACGCCCGGTGCGCCCACAGTCACCGGGAACGAACATGTGGAGAGGAGCCCTGACCCAGGGTGAGCACCAAGCCGACCACCACAGACCTTGAGTGGACCGAACTGGACCAGCGGGCCGTAGACACCGGCCGCGTCCTGGCCGCGGATGCTGTACAGAAGGTCGGCAACGGCCATCCTGGTACGGCGATGAGCCTGTCCCCGGCCGCGTACACCCTCTTCCAGAAGGTGATGCGCCACGACCCGGCGGACGCCGACTGGACCGGACGCGACCGCTTCGTGCTGTCCGCGGGCCACTCCTCCCTGACGCTGTACGTCCAGCTCTACCTGGCCGGGTACGGCCTGGAGCTGGACGACCTGAAGGCCTTCCGCACCTGGGGCTCCAAGACCCCCGGTCACCCGGAGTACGGCCACACCACCGGCGTGGAGACCACCACGGGACCGCTGGGCCAGGGTGTCGCCAACGCCGTGGGCATGGCCATGGCCGCCCGCTACGAGCGCGGTCTGTTCGACCCGGAGGCGGCCCCCGGCACCTCCCCGTTCGACCACTTCGTCTTCGCGATCGCGGGCGACGGCTGCCTCCAGGAGGGCATCTCCGCCGAGGCGTCCTCGATGGCCGGTCACCAGAAGCTGGGCAACCTGGTCCTGCTCTGGGACGACAACCACATCTCGATCGAGGGCGACACCGAGACCGCCGTGTCCGAGGACACGCTGAAGCGGTACGAGGCGTACGGCTGGCACGTCCAGCGTGTGGCCCCGAAGGAGAACGGCGACCTGGACCCCAAGGCGCTGTTCGAGGCGATCGAGGCCGCCAAGGCCGAGACCGAGCGCCCCTCCTTCATCGCGATGCGCTCGATCATCGCCTGGCCCGCCCCGAACGCGCAGAACACCGAGGCCGCGCACGGCTCGGCGCTCGGCGACGACGAGGTGGCCGCCACCAAGCGGGTGATGGGCTTCGACCCGGAGAAGACCTTCGAGGTCGCCGACGAGGTCCTCGCGCACACCCGTGGCGCCCTGGACCGCGGCCGTGAGGCCCGCGCCGAGTGGGAGAAGTCGTTCGCCGCCTGGCGCACCGCCAACCCCGAGCGCGCCGCCGAGTTCGACCGGATCAACGCGGGCGAGCTGCCCGAGGGCTGGGAGGAGAAGCTCCCGGTCTTCGAGACCGGCAAGGGCGTCGCCACCCGCGCCGCCTCCGGCAAGGTCCTCCAGGCCCTGGGCGCGGTCATCCCCGAGCTGTGGGGCGGCTCCGCCGACCTCGCGGGCTCGAACAACACGACGATCGACAAGACCTCGTCGTTCCTGCCCGCGGGCAACCCGCTGCCGGAGGCCGACCCGTACGGCCGAACGATCCACTTCGGCATCCGCGAGCACTCGATGGCCGCCGAGATGAACGGCATCGCGCTCCACGGCAACACGCGTATCTACGGCGGCACCTTCCTGGTGTTCTCCGACTACATGCGCAACGCGGTGCGGCTGTCGGCCCTGATGCACCTGCCGGTGACGTACGTGTGGACGCACGACTCCATCGGTCTGGGCGAGGACGGCCCGACCCACCAGCCCGTCGAGCACCTGGCCTCGCTGCGTGCCATCCCGGGTCTGAACGTGGTCCGCCCGGCGGACGCCAACGAGACCGCCATCGCCTGGCGCGAGATCCTCCGGCGCTACACCAAGGTCTTCGGCAAGGGCGCCCCGCACGGCCTGGTGCTGACCCGCCAGGGCGTGCCGACGTACGAGCCCAACGAGGACGCGGCCAAGGGCGGTTATGTCCTGTTCGACGCCGAAGGGGGCGACGCGCAGGTCGTGCTCATCGGCACCGGTTCCGAGGTCCAGCTCGCCGTCGAGGCGCGCGAGCAGCTCCAGGCGGCCGGTGTGCCGACCCGGGTGGTCTCGATGCCGTCCGTGGAGTGGTTCGAGGAGCAGGACCAGGCGTACAAGGACAGCGTCCTGCCGCCGTCGGTCAGGGCCCGGGTCGCGGTCGAGGCCGGCATCGGCCTGACCTGGCACCGGTACGTGGGCGACGCGGGCCGCATCGTCTCGCTGGAGCACTTCGGCGCTTCGGCCGACGGCAAGGTCCTCTTCCAGGAGTTCGGCTTCACCGCCGACCACGTGGCCGCCGCCGCCCGGGAATCTCTCGCCGCCGCCGCGCGCTGACGCCGGTATACGAACTAGTAGGAGATGCATTTCTCATGACAGACGCACTCAAGCGCCTCTCCGACGAAGGCGTCGCGATCTGGCTCGACGACCTGTCGCGCAAGCGGATCACGTCCGGCAACCTGGCCGAGCTGGTCGACCAGTCGCACGTGGTGGGTGTCACCACCAACCCGTCGATCTTCCAGAAGGCGATCAGCCAGGGTGACGGCTACGACACCCAGCTCACCGACCTCGCGGCCCGCAAGGTCACCGTCGAAGAGGCCATCCGCATGATCACGACGGCGGACGTGAGGGACGCCGCCGACATCCTGCGGCCGGTCTTCGACGCGACCGAGGGCCAGGACGGCCGGGTCTCCATCGAGGTCGACCCGCGCCTGGCGCACGACACCCGCGCCACGGTCGCCGAGGCCAAGCAGCTGGCGTGGCTGGTGGACCGCCCGAACACGCTCATCAAGATCCCGGCCACCGAGGCGGGTCTGCCGGCGATCGCCGAGACCATCGGTCTGGGCATCAGCGTCAACGTCACGCTGATCTTCTCGCTCGAGCGCTACCGCAAGGTCATGGACGCCTACCTGACCGGCCTGGAGAAGGCCAAGGAGCGCGGCCTGGACCTGTCGAAGATCCACTCGGTGGCGTCCTTCTTCGTGTCCCGCGTGGACACCGAGATCGACAAGCGGATCGACGCGCTCGGCACCGACGAGGCCAAGGCCGCCCGCGGCAAGGCCGGTCTCGCCAACGCGCGGCTCGCCTACCAGGCGTACGAGGAGGTCTTCTCCTCCGACCGCTGGGCCGCCCTCGACAAGGCGCACGCCAACAAGCAGCGTCCGCTGTGGGCCTCCACCGGCGTCAAGGACAAGGCGTACAAGGACACCCTGTACGTCGACGACCTGGTCGCCCCCAACACGGTGAACACCATGCCGGAGGCCACCCTGGAGGCGACCGCCGACCACGGGCAGATCACCGGTGACACCGTCTCGGGCACCTACGAGCAGGCCCGCGCCGAGCTCGACGCCCTGGAGAAGCTCGGGATCTCCTACGACGAGGTCGTGCAGCTCCTGGAGGACGAGGGCGTCGAGAAGTTCGAGGCGGCCTGGAACGACCTGCTCAAGTCGACCGAGGCGGAGCTCAAGCGCCTGGCACCTTCGGAGGGCTAAGACCTTGACTGCGATTCGCCCAGCGAATCCGCTCCGTGACGCCGCAGACCGACGGCTCCCGCGTATCGCGGGGCCGTCGGGCCTGGTGATCTTCGGCGTCACGGGCGATTTGTCCCGTAAAAAGTTGATGCCCGCCGTCTATGACCTCGCCAACCGCGGTCTGCTTCCGCCGGGCTTCTCCCTGATCGGCTTCGCCCGCCGCGAGTGGCAGGACGAGGACTTCGCCCAGGAGGTCCACGACGCCGTCAAGGCGCACGCGCGGACCCCCTTCCGCGAGGAGGTCTGGCAGCAGCTCATCCAGGGCATGCGCTTCGTCCAGGGCGACTTCGACGACGACGACGCCTTCGAGCAGCTGAAGTCGACGATCGCCGAACTCGACAAGGCGCAGGGCACCGGCGGCAACTTCGCCTTCTACCTCTCGGTGCCGCCGAAGTTCTTCCCCCAGGTCGTCCAGCAGCTCAAGAAGCACGGGCTCGCCGACCAGAAGAACGGCGCCTGGCGCCGCGCGGTCATCGAGAAGCCCTTCGGCCACGACCTGGTCTCCGCCCAGGAGCTCAACCAGGTCGTCCACGAGGTCTTCCCGCCGGACGAGGTCTTCCGGATCGACCACTACCTCGGCAAGGAGACCGTCCAGAACATCCTGGCGCTCCGCTTCGCCAACACCATGTTCGAGCCGCTCTGGAACCGGTCGTACGTCGACCACGTCCAGATCACGATGGCCGAGGACATCGGTATCGGCGGCCGGGCAGGGTACTACGACGGCATCGGCGCGGCCCGTGACGTCATCCAGAACCACCTCCTCCAGCTGCTCGCGCTGACCGCGATGGAGGAGCCCGCCTCCTTCGACGCGGACGCGCTCGCGGCCGAGAAGACCAAGGTCCTGGGCGCCGTACGGCTGCCGAAGGACCTGGGCTCCAACACCGTGCGCGGCCAGTACGCGGCCGGGTGGCAGGGCGGCGAGAAGGCCGTCGGCTACCTCCAGGAGGACGGGATCGACCCCAAGTCGAAGACCGACACCTACGCCGCGGTCAAGCTGGAGATCGACAACCGCCGCTGGGCGGGCGTGCCGTTCTACCTGCGCACCGGCAAGCGCCTGGGCCGCCGCGTCACCGAGATCGCGGTCGTCTTCCAGCGCGCCCCGCACTCCCCCTTCGACCACACGGCGACGGAGGAGCTGGGGCAGAACGCGCTGGTCATCCGGGTCCAGCCGGACGAGGGCGTGACCGTACGGTTCGGCTCCAAGGTGCCGGGCACCTCCATGGAGGTCCGGGACGTGTCGATGGACTTCGCCTACGGCGAGTCCTTCACCGAGTCCAGCCCCGAGGCGTACGAGCGGCTCATCCTCGACGTCCTGCTCGGCGACTCCAACCTCTTCCCCCGCTTGGAGGAGGTCGAGCTGTCCTGGAAGATCCTCGACCCGATCGAGCAGTACTGGGACGCCCACGGCACGCCCGCGCAGTACGCGTCGGGCACCTGGGGCCCGGTCGAGGCGGACGAAATGCTCGCACGAGACGGACGGAGCTGGCGCCGGCCATGAAGATCGACCTTACGGACACCACGGCCAGCAAGATCAACAAGGCGCTGGTCCAGGGCCGCCGCGCGGTCGGCACCCCCGCCGTCGGCATGGTCCTGACCCTCGTCATCGTCACCGACGAGGAGAACGCCTACGACGCGCTGCGCGCCGCGAGCGACGCCTCGCGCGAGCACCCCTCGCGCACCCTCGTCGTCATCAAGCGCGTCTCGCGCTCGCCCCGCGACCGCACCCAGTCGCGCCTGGACGCCGAGGTCCGGGTCGGCGCGGACGCGGGCACCGGCGAGACGGTCATGCTGCGGCTCTACGGCGAGGTGATCAACCACGCCCAGTCGGTGGTGCTGCCGCTGCTGCTGCCGGACGCGCCGGTCGTCGTCTGGTGGCCGGTGAACTCGCCGATCGACCCGGCCAACGACCCGCTGGGCTCCCTCGCCCAGCGCCGGGTCACCGACACCTACGCGGCCGAGCAGCCCATAGAGGAGCTGACCGCCCGCGCCGACACCTACACCCCGGGCGACACCGATCTGGCCTGGACCCGCATCACGCCCTGGCGTTCGATGCTGGCCGCGGCGCTCGACCAGGTGTCGTGCGAGGTGACGTCGGTCGAGGTGGAGGGCGAGGAGTTCAACCCGAGCTGCGAGCTGCTCGCCATGTGGCTCGCGGACCGCCTCGACGTACCGGTGAAGCGCTCGCGGTCCTCGGGCCCGGGCCTGACCGCCGTACGGATGGAGACCGACTGCGGTCCGATCGTCCTGGACCGCGCCGACGGCTCGCTGGCCACGCTCTCGATCCAGGGCCAGCCGGACCGCGCGGTGGCGCTCAAGCGGCGCGAGACGGCCGAGCTGATCGCCGAGGAGCTGCGGCGGCTGGACCCGGACGACACCTACGCCTCCGCGCTGAAGTTCGGCGTGGACCGGCTCGGCGAGCCGGCGAAGGAGAAGGCTCCGGCCGCCTCCGGGTCCGCTTCCGGCGGTGCGTCCAAGGGTGCGGGCACGTCGGACGGCTCCGACGGTTCGAAGGCTTCGGACGCCTCGGGTGACGCGAACGGTTCGGACGCCAAGCCCGCCGCCAAGAAGGCTCCGGCCAAGAAGGCGGCGACGAAGTGAGTACCCCTCAGCTCGTCGTCCACCGCGACAAGGAGCTGATGGCGCAGGCCGCGGCGGCCCGGCTGATCACGAAGATCGTGGACGCCCAGGCCGCCCGCGGTTCGGCGTCCGTGGTCCTCACCGGGGGCCGCAACGGCAACGGGCTGCTCGCGGCCCTCGCCTCCTCCCCGGCCCGGGACGCGATCGACTGGTCGCGGATCGACCTGTGGTGGGGTGACGAGCGCTTCCTGCCCGAGGGCGATCCGGAGCGCAATGTCACCCAGGCGCGTCAGGCGCTGCTCGACGCGGTACCGGTCGCCCCGGAGCGGGTGCACGCGATGCCCGCCTCGGACGGCCCGTACGGCAAGGACGTCGACGCCGCCGCCGCGGCCTACGCCGAGGAGCTGGCCGCCGCGGCCCGTCCCGGCGACCACGGCGGGGTGCCGACGTTCGACGTGCTGATGCTGGGCGTCGGCCCCGACACCCATGTGGCCTCGCTCTTCCCGGAGCTGCCCGCGGTGCGCGAGACCGAGCGGACCGTGGTCGGGGTGCACGGCGCGCCCAAACCGCCGCCGGTGCGGGTCTCGATGACCCTCCCGGCGATCCGGGCCGCCCGCGAGGTGTGGCTGCTCGCGGCGGGCGAGGACAAGGCGCGGGCCGCGGCCATCGCCCTGTCCGGTGCGGGCGAGGTGCAGGCTCCGGCCGCGGGTGCGTACGGCCGTGGCCGCACCCTCTGGCTGCTCGACTCCGCGGCGGCCTCCCGGCTGCCGCGCGCGCTGTACCCGCCGGCGTCGCCCTGACCCCGGTGCCGCACGCGCGGACGGGCCCGGTCCACCTTCCGGTGGGCCGGGCCCGTCCGTGTTCCGGCCGGATGCCGGAGCGGGTGTCAGAGGATGATCTGCTCGCCGCCGGACGCCTCCAGCCGGGCGATGGCGGTACGGACCGCCGCCACGAAGGCGTCGTAGACAGGGGTGGTGCTGGTCGCGCGGCCCGCGATGGTGTTCACGCTAAACATGGACTTGCGCAGCTCGGTCGTGATCTCCAGCTGGGCGCCCTTGCCGAGCAGGGTCCGGTTGCAGATGTTGGACGGCTCCACACCCGCCAGGTCCGGCTCGGTCGAACCGTCGATGGTCTGGAACCCGGCGGCGCGCAGCGCGTCGTGCAGATACGTCTTGAAGGTGCCGTTGAGACCGCCGACCACGACCGCCTCGGGACGGGTGCTGGGCGCCCCGGCCTGGGAGGCGGTGCAGCCGTGCAGGCTGAGCACGTTGAGGTTGGCGGCGGCGATGGACAGGGCCACCTTGTCGTCGCAGTTCTTCGACGTGACGTGCAGCTCGCTGTTGTTGGTGCTGCGGATCGCCTCGAACATCCAGTAGTCGTACGCCGGGCCGCCCTTGGCGACGAGCGTGGCCGGGTCGTATCCGGCGATGCCCAGGCAGAGCTCGGAGGTGCCGCCCTCGATCCCGCCGCCGTGCAGCGCGAGGACAGCCGTACGGCCGTACCGGACGGCCGTCTTCTGGTCGCTGTCGAGCTGCTCGTGGCGCTTGTACCGTCTGGCGAAGTCAGTGCCCTCCTTTCCGGCGAGCTGGGTGTAGAGGTCGGTGTTGGACGCGTAGAGGTCGTTGGCCCCGGTGGCGTGGGCGGCGCTCGCACCGAGCCCGCTCATCAGCGGACCGGCGACGGTGGCGGTGGCGAGGGCGGTGAGGACCGTACGGCGGCTGGTAGTAGTCATGGACGCAATGATCCCTGCGCCGTACGGGTGAACTCCGGCGGGGTCCATTTCCGGCCGTATCAGCGCACGTCAGCCGGTCCGCCCGGCTCCGGCGCCTGCGCCTGCTGCCGTATCAGGAACGGCTCCAGGAGCCCCGGGACCGCCTCCGCCGCGAAGGCCAGCCCCTCGGCCTCTGCGGCGTCCCGTACCGCGTAGGCGCCGGCGCCTGCGGCCGTCGTGGCGGTCAGGGTGAGGAGCCCCGCACGGCGCTGGAAGACGGACTGCTTGACCGTCCAGCCGATGACGCCGCCGCGCTGGAGGGCGACGGTGGAGCGGCGGACCGTGCCGGAACGGGCCACGAGATAGGCGCCGTCGACGCCGTGCCCCAGGCTCCGGTACGCGTCCAGGGCGAGAGCCACCGCGAGCGGCACGCCCAGCACCGCGACCCCGGCGGCCCCGTAGAGCAGCACCGGGGTCAGCAGGGCCCCGAGCAGGGCCAGGAGCGCCACCGGGACCAGGACGGCGAGCAGTGCCCACCGCACCCGGCGGGTCCGGGCCGCACGCGGATGCGCGGCGAGCGCGGCTGCGGTCGGGGCGGCCGGCTCGCGCAGCACCCGGGCGGCCACCTCGGCGGCGAGCGCCCGGGGCGCGGGCGGGAGCAGGGTGTCGTGGTCGGCGTGCTCGTCGTCCTCGCCGCGGGCCAGGCCGGTGGCGATCGCGTCGAGCCGGGCCGCGCCGCAGAGCCGGACGCCCAGCGGCTCGACCAGCTCCACTCCGCGCAGCCGGCGCTCCTCGATGGACAGGGAGCGGGAGGTGAACAGGCCCCGGCGCACCCGCAGGGTGCCGCCCGGCTCCCGCTCCAGGCGGTAGTTCCACCACATCTCGACCCAGAGGCCGAGCGCACCGGCCACACCCACCACCAGCGCCAGGACGACCACGGTGAGGATCATCCAGCCGAGCGGGGTGTGGTGGAAGCGGTCCCCGGCCCAGTCCAGCACCTCGTCCTGGACGCCGAACCAGTCGCTGAGCTGCATCAGTCCGCCGAGCGCGGCCCCGGCGAGGGCCGGCGCCACGAACGACACCGGCGCGTACCGGATCCAGGCCGGGTCCAGCGCCGCCAGCTCGCCCGTGCCGCCGGCGGCGTCGGGCCCGGGTGCCACGCGGACCAGCAGCACCCGGCGCAGCCGTTCGCCCTCGGCCCGGGTGACGGGGTCGAGTTCGAGGGTGGACTCGCCGCCGCTGTGCTCGCCGGTGCCGATCCTGACCTTGACCAGGCCGAGGACGCGCAGCAGCGGGTTGGCGGTGAGGTCGACGCTGCGGATCCGCTCGCGGGCCAGCGAGCGGCGCTTCACCAGGAGCAGCCCGGAGTGCAGCTCGGCCCGCTCGGGGTCGATCCGGTACCGGGTGCGGCGCCAGCCCACGTATCCGGCGAGGGCGCCGCAGCCGGGCGGGAGTACGAGCCAGCCGAGGACCACGGCGACGGCCCAGCCGCCCGACGCCCGGCCCAGCATCGCGAGCGCCGTGGGCAGCCCGGCGCCCACGGCCAGTCCGGCTCCCAGGGCGGTGAAGACGAGCACCCGCCGCCGGTCCAGCCGCAGCCAGGCGTCGGCGGGAGCGGGGGCGCCGGGCCCGGCGCCGCTCATGTGGCGTCCCCCGGGGTCGCTCCCGTGATTCTCGTCAGCCGTTCGGCGAGTTCCGCCGCCACCTCGTGGTGCAGGCCGGTGATCCTCAGGGCGCCCTTGGCGGAGGCGGTGGTGACGGTGACCGTGGCCAGCGCGAACGACCGCTCCAGCGGGCCGCGCACGGTGTCCACGGTCTGGATCCGGGACATCGGCGCGATCCGCGACTCACGCCAGAGGTACCCCGTCCGTACGTACACCGCGTCGTCGGTGACCTCCCAGCGGTGCACCCGGTACCACCACGGGGGCAGCAGGGCGGCGCAGAGCGCGCCCGCCGCCGCGAGCCCGGCCGCCGCCGCGAGCAGCCACGGCCGGGCGGGGGCGATGAGCGCGCCGAGGACCGCGAGGACCGCCACCGGCCCCGCGGTGAGCGCCAGCCACTGCGCGCGCCACCAGCCGACGGCCGCCGGGTCCAGCGCGTTCCTCGGCGGTCTCAGCACCACCCCCTGCCCCGCCATGGGCTCACCGGCCCCGCAGCGCCCGGTACTTGGCGACCAGGGCCTTGCTGGACCCGTCCAGGCCCGGCACGTCCGCCCCCTCGGTCAGCGCGGGCTCGACGCGCTTGGCGAGCACCTTGCCCAGCTCCACGCCCCACTGGTCGAAGGAGTCGATGTTCCAGATCGCGCCCTGGACGAACACCTTGTGCTCGTACAGCGCGATGAGCTGGCCGAGGACGGACGGCGTGAGCTCGCGCGCCAGGATGGTCGTGGTCGGGTGGTTGCCGCGGAAGGTCTTGTGCGGCACCAGCTCCTCGGCCACGCCCTCCGCCCGGACCTCCTCGGGGGTCTTGCCGAAGGCCAGGGCCTGCGTCTGGGCGAAGAAGTTGGCCATCAGCAGGTCGTGCTGGGCGACCAGGCCCGGCAGGAGGTCGGCGACCGGCTCGGCGAAGCCGATGAAGTCGGCCGGGATGACCTTGGTGCCCTGGTGGATCAACTGGTAGTAGGCGTGCTGGCCGTTGGTGCCCGGGGTGCCCCAGACGACCGGTCCGGTCTGCCAGTCGACCGGGTTGCCGTCGCGGTCCACCGACTTGCCGTTGGACTCCATGTCGAGCTGCTGGAGGTAGGCGGTGAACTTCGACAGGTAGTGGCTGTAGGGCAGCACCGCGTGCGACTGGGCGTCGAAGAACGCCCCGTACCAGACACCGAGCAGGCCGAGCAGGAGCGGCGCGTTGGCCTCGGCGGGCGCGGTGCGGAAGTGCTCGTCGACCAGGTGAAAGCCGTCCAGCATCTCGCGGAAGCGGTCCGGGCCGATCGCGATCATCAGCGAGAGGCCGATCGCGGAGTCGAACGAGTAGCGCCCTCCGACCCAGTCCCAGAACTCGAACATGTTGGCCGTGTCGATGCCGAAGTCCGCGACCTTGCCGGCGTTGGTGGACAGCGCCACGAAGTGCTTGGCGACCGCGTCCTGATCGGCCCTCAGTTCGGTGAGGAGCCAGTCGCGCGCCGAGGTGGCGTTGGTGATCGTCTCGATCGTGGTGAAGGTCTTCGACGCGATGATGAACAGCGTCTCCGCCGCGTCCAGGTCGCGGACCGCCTCGTGGAGGTCGGCGCCGTCCACGTTGGAGACGAAACGGACCGTCAGGTCGCGGTCGGTGAAGGCGCGCAGCGCCTCGTACGCCATCGCCGGACCGAGGTCGGATCCGCCGATGCCGATGTTGACGACGTTCCTGATGCGCTTGCCGGTGTGGCCGGTCCACTCGCCGGAGCGCACGCGGCCGGCGAAGGCCGCCATCTTGTCCAGAACGGCGTGCACGCCCGGCACCACGTCCTCGCCGTCGACCTCGACGACCGTGCCGCGCGGCGCGCGCAGCGCGGTGTGCAGCACCGCGCGGTCCTCGGTCGTGTTGATCTTCTCGCCGCGGAACATGGCGTCCCGCAGCCCCGCCACGTCGGCCGCGGCGGCCAGCTCGCGCAGCAGCCGCAGGGTCTCGTCGGTGACGAGGTGCTTGGAGTAGTCGAGGTACAGGTCGCCGACCGTCAGGGTGTACCCGGTGCCGCGGCCGGGGTCGGCGGCGAACAGCTCACGCAGATGGGTGTCGCCCATCTGCTCGCGGTGCTTGCCCAGCGCGGTCCACTCGGGCATCCGGTTGAGCCTGGTACGGCCTTCTGCGTTCATCTGTGACATCAGCCCACTTCCTCGTACTCGCGTACGTACCTGCCCCGCTGCCCCTCCAACCTAGTTGATCAGGACGTAAGGGCAGGAATCAGAGCGGCCACGGCGGCCAGGAACAATCCGGACGCCACCAGGGCGGGGGTGTTGAGCCCCCAGGAGGAGGCCGCGGCCCCGCCCAGCAGCGCGCCCAGCGGCGCCCCCGCCACGGCCAGCGTGCGGAAGGCCGCGCTGGTGCGCCCCAGCATGGCCTGCGGGGTGCGCTCCTGCATCAGGGTCACCTGGTTGACGTTCCACACCATTCCCATGACCCCGAACACCGCCATCGCCGCGATCGATACCCACAGTTCCCGTATGGACCCGATCGCCGCCAGGCACACCGTCTGGATCACGCCCGCGAGCAGCACGCTGCCCAGCCGGCCCAGCCGGCGCGCCACCCCGGTGGCGAGCAGACCGCCGGCCACGCTGCCCGCCCCGTAGGCCG
The DNA here is from genome assembly GCF_040629815.1 of Streptomyces sp. NPDC005878. NCBI lineage: Bacteria > Bacillati > Actinomycetota > Actinomycetes > Kitasatosporales > Streptomycetaceae > Streptomyces > Streptomyces sp. NPDC005878. The sequence goes on along the minus strand of NZ_JBEXWK010000007.1, from coordinate 224,640 downwards.
CGATCGCCGCCGCGTAGCCTCCGTGGCCCGCGTGGAGCCAGCCGGTGACGTGCAGGACCAGGGTGGCGACCAGCGCGCCCACCCCCGTGTTGCAGAGCGTCGTGGCCACGCAGAGCACGCGCAGGCTCCGCTCCCCCCACAGCGCGCGCAGCCCCTCGGCCGTCTCGGTGCGCAGGGTGGAGCCGGGCTTGCGGGCGGCCCGCTCGGGGGCCGGCGTACGCAGCGAGGCCACCAGCGCCGCCGCGAGGGCGAAGGTGAGCGCGTCCGCCACGTACGGCACGCCGTCGCCCGCCGTCAGGAGCAGGGGCACCAGGGGCGCGGCGAGGAAGCCGCCGGCCAGCTGCTGGCCCGTCATCAGCCGGGCGTTGGCGCGGCCGAGCGCGGGCCGCGGCACCAGCGCGGGCAGCAGGGCCGTCGCGGCGTTGTCGAAGAGCGTTTCCAGGGCGGTCAGGGCGAAGGCGAGCGCGATCAGCAGGGCTATGGAGGCATGCCCCAGGGCCACGGCGGCGGCGAAGGCGGCCATGAGCACCCCGCGCACCAGGTCGACCGCCCACATGGCCCGGCGCTGGTCCGCCCGGTCCGCGACGGCGCCGCCCAGCAGTCCGAAGAGCAGCCAGGGCAGGAAGCCGCCCGCAGTGACCAGCGCGACCAGCATCGGATCGGTGGTGAGCGAGGCGGCGAGCAGCGGCAGCGCGGCGGTGCGCAGCGCGTCGCCGAACCGGGAGACGACCGCGGCCGACCACAGCCGCCCGCACCCCCCGCGCCACGCGGGCGCCTCGGCCGCCGCGTCGGCGGCGCTCTCCAGTACGGCCACAACTCCCCCAGGTGATCGGCTGATTCACACGGTAGGGGGAGCCACTGACAATCGGCGCTGACCTGGGGGAATACCGAAGGGCCCGGTGGGCGAACCGTGTTCGCCCACCGGGCCCCTCACTGTCAGATCTCGCCGCGGAGCTTGGCGAGCGCCTCCGCGAGGATCGCCTCGCCGTCCGCGTCGCTGCGCCGCTCCCGCACGTAGGCGAGGTGGGTCTTGTACGGTTCCGTGCGCGGCGGGTCCGGGGGGTTGTCCCGGTCCTGGCCGGCCGGGAAACCGCAGCGCGGGCAGTCCCACGTCTCCGGAACCTGTGCGTCACTGGCGAAGCTCGGCTGCGTCTCGTGCCCGTTCGAGCACCAGAAGGAGATGCGGAGGCGCGGCGCGGACTCGCCGCGCTCGGCCTCACCCATCGGCCCCGCTCCGACCCGGCTTCCCCGGATCGCGTTGCCACTTGCCACGGTCGTAACTCCCTGCGTGATGGTGCTCGAAGATGCCCCAGTCTACGTAAGGCCCAACGCGCGTCCAGCGATTGTGGTTACACCCGCTCCGGAACGCGGAGACGACAGATCAGTTGTCCAGCTTCATCAGGAGACCAAGAACGACAATGCTCGCGAACCACAGCAGACCGACCACGACGGTGATGCGGTCGAGGTTGCGCTCGGCGACCGAGGAACCGCCGACGGACGACTGCATTCCACCACCGAACATGTCGGAGAGGCCGCCGCCCTTTCCCTTGTGCATCAGCACCAGCAGCATCAGCAGCAGGCTGAAGACGATCAGGGCAATCGAGAACCCGACAATCACGGCTGGACCAACTTCCTAGGACTGATATGGCGACGGGGGCCGGGGGGACGTATTCCATAATCCCGAGCCCGACCCCCGCAAGGGTACGACGGATCCGCGCTACCGCATACTCACTGGTCGCGGAAGCGGACGATCTTGACGAACTCGTCCGCGTCCAGTGCCGCGCCGCCCACGAGAGCACCGTCGACGTCCGGCTGCGCCATGATCGCGGCCACGTTCGAGGCCTTGACGGAGCCGCCGTACTGGATGCGGACCTTGTCGGCCAGCTCCTGCGAGTAGAGCTCCGCGAGACGGGTGCGAATGGCCCCGCACACCTCCTGGGCGTCCTCGGGCGTGGCGACCTCGCCGGTGCCGATGGCCCACACCGGCTCGTACGCGATCACCACGGACTCGGCCTGCTCGGCCGGGACGTCCTTGAGGCCGCCGTCCAGCTGGGCCAGCGTGTAGGAGACCTGGTCACCGGCCTTGCGGACGTCCAGGCCCTCGCCGACGCAGAGGATCGGGGTCAGACCGTGCTTGAAGGCGGCCTTGACCTTGGCGTTGCAGAGCTCGTCGCTCTCGTTGTGGTACTGGCGGCGCTCGGAGTGGCCGACGGCCACATAGGTGCACTTCAGCTTGGCCAGCATCGCGCCCGAGATCTCACCGGTGTAGGCACCGGAGTCCTGCGCCGAGATGTCCTGGGCGCCGTACTTGATCTTGAGCTTGTCGCCGTCGACCAGGGTCTGGACCGACCGCAGGTCCACGAAGGGCGGCAGGACCGCGACCTCGACGGCGTCGTAGTCCTTGTCGGCCAGGGCGAAGGCGAGCTTCTGGACGTGCGCGATGGCCTCGAGGTGATTGAGGTTCATCTTCCAGTTGCCGGCCATCAGCGGCATACGCGTGGTCACGGTGTTCAGTCCTCCAGTGCGGCAAGGCCGGGAAGGGTCTTGCCCTCAAGGTATTCGAGGCTCGCGCCGCCGCCGGTCGAGATGTGACCGAAGGCGTTCTCGTCGAAGCCGAGGGTGCGCACGGCGGCGGCCGAGTCGCCGCCGCCCACGACGGTGAAGCCGTCGCAGTTGAGCAGGGCCCGCGCAATGGCCTGGGTGCCGCCCGCGTAGTCGGGGTGCTCGAAGACGCCGACCGGGCCGTTCCAGAACACCGTCTCCGCGTCCGCGATCTTCGACGCGTACAGCTCACGGGTCCGGGGGCCGATGTCCAGGCCCTCCTTGTCGGCGGGGATCTTGTCCGCGTCGACGGTGACGAAGTCGGCCGGGGCCTTGGTCTTCAGGTCCGGGAAGTCGGACGAGGCCAGGATGTCGACCGGCAGGACCAGCTCGACGCCGCTCTTCTCGGCGCGCTCCATGTACTCCGTGACGACCGGGATCTGGTCCTCCTGGAGCAGCGAGATGCCGACCTCGTGGCCCTGGGCCTTGAGGAAGGTGTACGCCATGCCGCCGCCGATGAGGATGCGGTCGGCCTTGGCGAGCAGCCGGTCGATGACGGCGAGCTTGTCGGAGACCTTGGCACCGCCGAGGACGACCACGTACGGGCGCTTGACGTCGTCGGTGAGCTTCTTCAGGACGCCGACCTCGGTGGCGATGAGGAAGCCGGCCGCGTGCGGCAGCCGCGCGGGCAGGTCGAAGACCGAGGCGTGCTTGCGGTGCACCGCGCCGAAGCCGTCGCCGACGTAGAGGTCGGCGAGTTCGGCGAGCCGGTCGGCGAAGGCGCCGCGCTCGGCGTCGTCCTTGCTCGTCTCGCCGGCGTTGAAGCGCAGGTTCTCCAGGACGGCGACCTGGCCGTCGGCCAGCCCCGCGACGGTCTCCCGCGCGGAGTCGCCCACGGTGTCGGTGGCGAAGGCGACATCGGCGCCCAGCAGTTCACCGAGCCGCTTCGCCGCCGGGGCGAGCGAGAAGGCCGGGTCCGGGGCGCCCTTGGGGCGGCCCAGGTGCGAGGCGACGACCACGCGCGCGCCGGCCTCGGCGAGCCGGGCAATCGTCGGCTGGACGGCGCGGATACGGCCGTCGTCGGTGATGGAGGTGCCGTCGAGCGGCACGTTGAGGTCGGCGCGGACGAATACCCGCTTGCCGGAGACGCCCTCGGCGAGAAGTTCGTCGATCGTCTTCATGTGTTTCTGCGACTCCTTGGAGAAGGACGAGGCAAGCGACAGGGCTCGTGCGGCGCATCGTCGCGCTGCCCGAGCCCTGTGCTCACATCGAGTTGCCTGCCCTGAGACTTATCAGACTTAGAGCTGGCCGCCCACGAAGACGGTGAGGTCGACGAGGCGGTTCGAGTAGCCCCACTCATTGTCGTACCAGCCGAGGATCTTCACCGACTTGCCCTCCTGGACCATGGTCAGGGAGGAGTCGAAGGTGCAGGAGGCCGGCTCGCCGACGATGTCGGAGGACACGATCGCGTCCTCCGTGTACTCCAGGATGCCCTGGAGCTCGCCCTCGGCGGCCTTCTTGAACGCGGCGTTGACCTCGTCCTTGGTCACCTCGCGCTCCAGCTCCACGACGAGGTCGGTGGCCGAGCCGGTCGGGACCGGGACGCGCATCGCGATGCCGTCGAGCTTGCCCTTGAGCTTGGGCAGCACCAGCGCGGTGGCCTTGGCGGCACCGGTGGTGGTGGGGATGATGTTCTCGGCGGCGGCGCGGGCGCGGCGCAGGTCCGAGTGCGGGAAGTCCAGGATGCGCTGGTCGTTCGTGTACGCGTGGACGGTCGTCATCAGGCCCTTGACGATGCCGAAGTTCTCGTCGAGGACCTTGGCCATCGGCGCCACGCAGTTGGTGGTGCAGGAGGCGTTGGAGATGACGTGGTGGTTGGCCGCGTCGTACTTGTCCTGGTTGACGCCCATCACGATGGTGATGTCCTCGTCCTTGGCCGGAGCCGAGATGAGGACCTTCTTGGCGCCACCGGCGATGTGCTTCTCGGCGTCGGCCTTCTTGGTGAAGATGCCGGTCGACTCGATGACGATGTCGACGCCCAGCTGACCCCAGGGGATGTCGGCCGGGTTGCGCTCGGAGAGCACCTTGATGGTGTGGCCGTCCACGGTGATGGTGTCGGCGGTGTGCGTGACCTCGGCCTTGAGGCGGCCCAGGATCGTGTCGTACTTGAGCAGGTGAGCAGTGGTCGCGGTGTCACCCAGGTCGTTGACAGCCACGATCTCGATGTCAGCACCCTGCTCCAGCAGCGCGCGGAAGTAGTTGCGCCCGATGCGGCCAAAGCCGTTGATGCCTACGCGGATCGTCACGAACCGATCTCCTCGTTAGGTACGCCGGTTTTCGACGCCGGCGAGTTGTATGGGATGTCCCCGACCGCTTATGACCCTACCTCTCCCGGAGCCGTGGAGTGACATCGAGCGCACTCCCCTCACCGGCCACGACAGCCGGACATGGCCGACGGCCCATACCTACCAACGGGTAAGGGCCGCCGGGGGGACTTTCGTCCCGACTACGGAGCGTGATGGGCGGGCGAGGGGCACCCCCGTGGTCTCAGCACGCGGGTGCCCGGTCCGCTCCGGTTCAGTCCCGCAGGGAGCGGAGCGCCCTGCCGATCACATTCTTGCGGTCGGCGGCGGACGGCACGTGCTCCAGGCCGAAGCCCAGCAGCACGGTGTCGTGGGTGGTGACGGCCGCCTGGGAGTGGAAGAGCGCCTGGGATCGGGCCCAGTCGCCGGCGTTGCCGGGGCTGCCGGCCGGCGGTCCCGGCACGCTCCACGGGCCGAGCGCCGTCTCGAAGCCCTCGGCGCCCTGGGCGGTGCCCCCGATGACGAGTCTGGTGTCGTCGACGAAGGCGCCCACGCCTCCGGTGCCGGGGTCCGACACGTAGGAGATGGAGACCTCGACCCGCTTGCCCGCGTAGGGGCTGAGGTCGACCGAGACCGGCTGCCAGCCGTTGGAGGAGCCGGTGAACCGGTTCCAGGCGCCCGAGGTGCCGCTCGCCGTGCAGGCGCTCGCGCCCACGGTCAGGTAGTGCGCCAGGAAGGGGTGCCCCTGGACGTAGTAGCCCTGCTCGCACTGGGCGGGGACCGCCTGGCTGGTGCCGCCGTTGGTGTCCGGCAGGGTCGTCCAGTCCTCCTGCCCCACGGTGTGCGCCTCGACGATCACGTTGTCGAAGCCGGGCTCGGTGTCATAGCTGAGCTGGAACCCCAGGCTCGGCCGGTCGGCCGCCGCCGTGCCGCTCAGATCGACGGTCCTGGACAGCCGCATATAGGCGCTGTCCTGGTGCTGGGCCGCCGCGAACCAGTCGCCCGCGGCCGGCTCGAACGGGGTACGGATGCCCGGGTAGGTGCCCGCGGCGGCGCTCTTGAACTGCGGGAACCGGTCGGGCTTGAGGGTGTCCGAGGTGATCGTGTACGCCCCGGCCAGGTCCAGCGGGTTGTCGCTCGCGTTGCCCAGCGTCGCCCTGGCGCCCGCCAGGCTTCCGGCGCCCTCGAAGGCCGGCGGCGACTTCAGGCCGACGCGGTTGTAGGCGCCGAGGTAGTACTGGGCGAAGTCGTCGGAGTCGGCGCCGCCGAGGTCGACCGTGCCGCCCGCCTTCTCACCGGCGTTGACGAGCCGGCCGCCCTCGTTGAGGAAGTCGCGCACGGCCAGGGTGACGGCGGCGGTGGGCCGCTCGGCGCCCGTGTACCAGACGGCCGTCCGGAAGTGGCTGAGCACGCCGAGCGCGCTCGGGGTGCCCTGGGTGGCCACGTCCCAGACCGCGGACCTGCGGCCGTTGTCGGCGAGGGCCTTGGTGTACGCCCCGGCGTGCCGGGCGGGCGCGGTGCCGCCCTCCTCCGCGATCACCAGGGTGTCGCCCCTGGGCCGGGCGGCCACCGTGTAGGTGAAGGGCGTGCTGGAGGTCCGCTTGCCGGCGCGGGTGCGCCCGGTGAACCAGACCTCCACCTTGGATCCGGTGTCCGCCCCCTCGACGGTGGCCCGGTACTGGTCGAAGTGGATGTTGTCCTCGCCGCCGTAGACGTCGCCGCCCTTCCAGGCGCGCAGGCGTTCGGTGTGCGTACGTCCGCCGTCGATGCGGTAGTTGAGCCTCTTGTCGCGCACCGACCTGCGGGCGGTGACGGCGACTTCCTGGTCCCCGCCGCGGGCGTACGAGGTGGTGAAGGCGTCCGGGGTGAAGTCCGGGGCGTCGATGCCGACCGGGGAGACCGGCTGGTCGGGGTGGCGCGCGGTGTCGGCGACGGCCAGCGCGAACGGGATGTTCTTGGCGAACTCCTGCTGGATCAGCTTCTCGTCGTCGGGGAAGTTGAAGACCGACTGGCAGTCGCCGGGCTTCCACTGGTCGTCGGGGTCGATCCGGGAGGCCGTCTGACAGGTCGACATCTCCGGGGTGAACATGTGGATCCCGTTGACGTTCCCCGCGTGTCCGTCGGCCTCGCCGTTGGTGGTGTACAGCTCGGAGGAGAGCTGCGAGTGGTAGCCGGGTATCGCGGGCTTGTCGGGCGTGCCCGCCAGCGCCTTGTAGAGGACGTCGTCCGGGGTGGGGGTGGCGACCTGCCAGCCCACGCCGTACAGCAGCAGCTGGGCCGCGGAGTGGTAGTTGATGGCGTAGGAGAACCCGATCCGCTTCTCGAAGGCGTCCAGCGCCCTGGTCTCCGGCTCGGAGCCGGCGGAGGGGCCGCGGTAGGTCTCGTCGGCGGGGTCGGGCGAGGAACCCTCGTTGTCGTAGCCCCACTTGTACGGGAAGTTGCGGTTGGGGTCGACGCCGTCGCCCGGTGCGGTCTTCCCGTCGCCGTTGTTGTCGCGCAGATTCTTGCGCCACAGCCGCTGCTGGGTGCCGGTGAAGGTGTAGTCGTACCCGTCGGGGTTGGCGGAGAGGACGAACCACAGCTCGGTGGAGTCCACGATCCTGGTGATCCGCGGGTCCTTGCCGTAGTTGTCCAGGTAGTGGTGCATCAGCCGCCGGGTCATCTCCGGGGTGATCCACTCCCGGGCGTGCTGGTTCGACATGTACAGCACGGAGGGCCTGGAGCCGTCCTTGGCCTTGTTCGCGTTCTTGGTGAGCTTGAGCGCGAGGATGTCCTGGCCCTTGACCGTCTTGCCGATCGACTCGACCTTGGTGAGGCCGGGGTGGGCGCGCTGGGTGTCGACGATCTCCTGCCGCAGTCCGTTCGCCCCGCTGTAGGGGCGGAAGACACCGTCCCCCTGGGCCTTGAGGCGCTTCTCGGTCGCGGCCGGAACCGTGTGCTCGGTGAGGTCGACGCCTTGTTTGCGCAACGTGCCGGCCTGCGTCTTCGTGAGGTAGAGCTCGACCTTCGCGGTCCCCTCGGCGGGTACCTGGGCGGTCAGTTCCTGGCCGTCCGCGCCCTGCGCGAGCAGGAGCGGCAGCTGCGCCTTGGTGACGTCGGCGTACCAGACGGACAGTCCTTCGCCGGTGGCGCCCTTGCCGCCCGGGCTCGCGTGGGCGGCTGGTACCGCCGCCAGTCCGGCCGTGAGCAGTGAAGCCGCGGCGAGGATCGCTCTCGCTCTGCGTCTCATTGGCCCCCCTTGCTGTTGTGTGCCACGAAAGTGGACAGACGACAGGCTCATGACACTTCATGATCATGTCAATACTGCGCGAGGGAGGGGGAACCGGAACCGGCGCCCACCAAGTGGGCGCCGTTCACGCAAGGGTGAGGCCTGGGTGCGCCGGCGGTACGAGAACGGGGCCGACGCCAAGCGGAGGGGCGCTCCCCCGATCAGCCGACCAGGCCGTCCGCCATCTCCTCGGTCAGATTGGACTCGGTCCCGGGGATGCCCAGGTCCTGGGCCCGCTTGTCCGCCATGGCCAGCAGCCGGCGGATCCGGCCCGCGACCGCGTCCTTGGTCAGCGGCGGGTCGGCGAGCGCGCCCAGCTCCTCCAGGGAGGCCTGCTTGTGCTCCATGCGCAGCCGCCCGGCGGCGGCCAGATGCTCCGGCACCTCCTCGCCGAGGATCTCCAGGGCGCGCTGCACCCGGGCACCGGCGGCGACGGCGGCCCGCGCCGAGCGGCGCAGATTGGCGTCGTCGAAGTTGGCCAGTCGGTTGGCGGTGGCCCGGACCTCGCGGCGCATCCGCCGCTCCTCCCAGGCCAGCACCGACTCGTGCGCCCCGAGGCGGGTGAGCAGGGCGCCGATCGCGTCCCCGTCGCGCACGACCACGCGGTCCACCCCGCGCACCTCGCGGGCCTTGGCGGCGATCTGGAGCCGGCGGGCCGCGCCGACCAGCGCGAGGGCGGCCTCCGGACCCGGGCAGGTCACCTCCAGGGAGGAGGAGCGGCCCGGCTCGGTGAGCGAGCCGTGGGCGAGGAAGGCCCCGCGCCAGGCCGCCTCGGCGTCACAGGTGGCCCCCGAGACCACCTGGGGCGGGAGGCCCCGGATGGGGCGGCCCCGGCCGTCGACGAGGCCGGTCTGGCGCGCCAGCTGGTCGCCGCCCGCCACCACCCGTACGACGAAGCGCGAACCGCGGCGCAGTCCGCCCGGAGCCATCACGATCAGCTCGGAGCTGTGGCCGAAGATCTCCAGGATGTCCCGCTTGAGGCGGCGCGCCGCCATCGCGGTGTCCAGCTCCGCCTCGATCACGATGCGGCCGCTGACCAGGTGGAGGCCGCCGGCGAACCGCAGGATCGACGAGACCTCCGCCTTTCTGCAGCAGGTCCGGGTGACGGGAAGCCGGGAGATCTCATCCTTCACCGCTGCCGTCATCGCCATGGGCCGATCCTTCCATGCATCCGAAAAATACGGTCGTACGCGGCTGCCAACAGCTCCCGGTCGTGCTTGGGGGACCCGTCGGGCGCGGCGACCGCCGCCAGCTCGACCACGGCGCCGAGCTGCTTGGCGGCGTCGGCGAGGGACTCGCGGTCGGGCACGGCGGCCACGTCGGCCAGCACCACGTCCAGGGCGAGTTTAGGGGCGTGTCGTCCCAAAACCTCCAAATGACGCTGCGGAGAGAAGCCATCGGTTTCGCCGGGCTGGGGTGCCAGGTTCAGCGAGAGCACCTTGCGGGCCTTGGTCACCGTCAGCGCGTCGAGCAGCTCGGGCACCAGCAGATGGGGGATCACGGAGGAGAACCAGGAGCCGGGCCCCAGCACCACCCAGTCGGCGTCCAGGACGGCCTCCACCGCCTCCGGGACCGCCGGCGGGTCGTGCGGTACCAGGTTGACGGACTGCACCTCGCCCGGGGTGAGCGCCACCGTGGCCTGGCCCCGGACGGTGTCCACGTCGTCGGGGCGGTCCGGGTCGTGGCCCCGCACCAGCGCCTGGAGCTCCAGAGGGACCGCGGACATCGGCAGCACCCTGCCGTGCGCCCCGAGGAGCTTGCCGACCAGGTCGAGCGCCTGGACGTGGTCGCCCAGCTGCTCCCACAGGGCGACGATCAGCAGATTGCCGACGGCGTGCTCGTGCAGCTCGCCCTGGGACTGGAAGCGGTGCTGGATGACCCGGGCCCAGGTCTGGCCCCAGTCGTCGTCGCCGCAGAGCGCCGCCAGGGCCTTGCGCAGATCGCCCGGCGGCAGCACGCCCAGCTCCTCGCGGAGCCGGCCGCTGGAGCCGCCGTCGTCGGCCACGGTGACGACGGCGGTCAGGTCGCCGGTGATCCGGCGCAGCGCCGCGAGCGACGCGGAGAGGCCCATGCCGCCGCCGAGGGCGACGACCTTGGGCTGGGCGCCGCGCCCGCGGCCGGTGCGGCGCACCGGTCCGCGCGTGCGCCGTCGGTACACCTTCACTCGCGCCCCATGTCCCGGTGGACGACGACGGTCTCGATCCCCTCGGAGGCGAGGCGGGCGGCCAGCTTCTCGGACATGGCCACGGAGCGGTGCTTGCCGCCGGTACAGCCGACGGCGACCGTCACATAGCGCTTGCCCTCGCGGCGGTAGCCGGTGGCGATCAGCTGGAGCAGCTCGCTGTACTGGTTGAGGAACTCCTTGGCGCCGGGCTGGTTGAAGACGTACCCCGACACCTCCTCGTTCAGGCCCGTGTACGGGCGCAGCTCCGGCACCCAGTGCGGGTTCGGCAGGAAGCGGCAGTCCACCACCAGGTCGGCGTCGACCGGCAGACCGTACTTGTAGCCGAACGACATCACCGTGGCGCGCAGCTCCGGCTCCTCGTCCCCGGCGAACTGGGCGTCCATCTTGGCGCGCAGCTCGTGGACGTTGAGGCTGGAGGTGTCGATCACCAGGTCGGCGTCGCCGCGCAGCTCGCGCAGCAGGTCGCGCTCGGCCGCGATGCCGTCGACGATCCGGCCGTCGCCCTGGAGGGGGTGCGGGCGGCGGACCGACTCGAAGCGGCGCACCAGCGCGTCGTCGGAGGACTCCAGGAAGACGATCCGCCGGGTGACCTGCTTGGAGTCCAGGTCGGCCAGCGACTCGCGGAGGTTGTCGAAGAAGCGGCGGCCGCGCACGTCGACGACGACGGCGATGCGGGCCACATTGCCCTGGGAGCGGGCGCCGAGCTCCACCATGGTGGGGATCAGCGCGGGCGGCAGGTTGTCGACGACGAACCAGCCGAGGTCCTCCAGGCACTTGGCGGCGGTGCTGCGTCCGGCGCCGGACATGCCGGAGATGATCACCAGCTCGGGGATGGCCGGCTCTGCGGCGTCGTTCGTCGTGCCCGTACTCACGTGTGCGGCTCCAGCTTCTGCGTCTGTTCGGTCGTGCTCAGTCATGTCGCGGATCCCCCGTCGTCCTCTTCAATGATCTCTCCTGTAGCCGTGTTCACGGCGGGTGCGGCCGGAGCCGACCGGGCCAGGGCCGCCGCCACGGTCTCGGCCGTCTTGCGGCCTATCCCGGGAACGTCACAGATCTGCTCGATTGTCGCCGACCGCAGCCGCTTCACCGAGCCGAAATGCTTGATCAGAGCCTGTTTGCGGGACTCGCCCAGGCCCGGCACGTCGTCCAGGGGGCTCGCCTTGAACCGCTTGGTCCGCTTGACCCGCTGGTAGGTGATGGCGAACCGGTGGGCCTCGTCCCGCACGCGCTGGAGCAGATACAGCCCCTCGCTGGAGCGCGGCAGGACGACCGGGTCTTCGTCGTCCGGCAGCCAGACCTCCTCCAGGCGCTTGGCGAGCCCGCAGACCGCCACGTCGTCCATCCCCAGCTCGTCCAGGGCCCGCTTGGCGGCGGCCACCTGGGGCTGCCCGCCGTCGACCACCACGAGCTGCGGCGGGTAGGCGAACCGCTTGGGCCGTCCGTCCTCGGTGCGCGGCCCGGCCTCCGCCGGGGCCTCGCCGGGCGCCGGGACCTCGCCGGAGGGAGCCGGTCCGGCCCCGGCGCCCTCCTCGCCGTCCGCCCACTCCCCCAGCCGGGCGCTCTCGGCCAGGTACCGCTTGAAGCGGCGGGTGATCACCTCGTGCATGGACCGGACGTCGTCCTGGCCCTCGAAGCCCTTGATCTGGAAGCGCCGGTACTCGCTCTTCCTGGCCAGGCCGTCCTCGAAGACGACCATGGAGGCCACCACGTCCTCGCCCTGGAGGTGGGAGATGTCGAAGCACTCGATCCGCAGCGGCGCGCTGTCCAGCTCCAGGGCCTGCGCGATCTCCTCCAGGGCCCGGGAGCGGGTGGTCAGGTCGGAGGCGCGCTTGGTCTTGTGCAGCGCGAGGGCCTGCTGCGCGTTGCGCGCGACCGTGGCCATCAGGTCCTTCTTGTCGCCGCGCTGCGGGATGCGCAGCGACACCTGCGACCCGCGCCGCCCCGCCAGCCACGCGCCGACCGCCTCGGCGTCCTCCGGCAGCGCCGGGACCAGCACCTCCTTCGGTACGGAGTCGCCGGTCTCCTCCCCGTACAGCTGCTGGAGGGCGTGCTCCACCAGGCCGGCCGTGTCGACCGCCTCGACCTTGTCGGTGACCCAGCCGCGCTGGCCGCGGACCCGGCCGCCGCGCACATGGAAGATCTGCACGGCCGCCTCCAGCTCGTCCTCGGCGACCGCGATCAGGTCCGCGTCGGTGGCGTCGGTGAAGACCACCGCGTTCTTCTCCAGGGCGCGGCGCAGCGCCCCGATGTCGTCGCGCAGCCGCGCGGCCCGCTCGTACTCCATCTCCTCGGCCGCGGCCGCCATGTCCTTCTCCAGGCGGCGCAGGTACGTGCCGGTGCGCCCGGCCATGAAGTCGCAGAAGTCCTCGGCGAGTTCGCGGTGCTCCTCGGGCGTGACCCGGCCGACGCAGGGGGCCGCGCACTTGCCGATGTAGCCGAGCAGACAGGGCCGCCCGATCTGGGTGGAGCGCTTGAACACCCCGGCGGAGCACGTCCGTACCGGGAAGACGCGGAGCATCAGGTCCACGGTCTCGCGGATCGCCCACGCGTGCGCGTACGGACCGAAGTAGCGCACGCCCTTCTTCTTGGCGCCGCGCATCACCTGGACCCTCGGGAACTCCTCGTTGAGGGTGACCGCCAGATACGGATAGCTCTTGTCGTCGCGGTACTTGACGTTGAAGCGGGGGTCGAACTCCTTGATCCACGAATACTCGAGCTGGAGCGCCTCGACCTCCGTGGAGACGACCGTCCACTCCACCGACGCCGCCGTGGTGACCATCGTCGCCGTGCGCGGGTGCAGGCTGGTGAGCGGCTGGAAGTAGTTCGCCAGCCGCTGGCGCAGGGACTTGGCCTTGCCGACGTAGATCACCCGGCGGTGGTCGTCCCGGAATTTGTAGACCCCCGGCGAGTCGGGGATCTGTCCCGGCTTGGGGCGGTAGGTGGAGGGGTCTGCCATGGCCACCACCCTACTGGCGGGGACCGACAACGCGGTTTCACGGGGCGCGGCCCTCTTCGGGGACGCGGGGAACCGCGTGGCCGGCCGCGTACGGTCCGCGGCCGGCCACACGGTCCGCCGATGCCTACGCCGGGTCCGCCCCGCGCCTGCGGCGGCGCAGGACCACCGCGCCCAGGCCCGCCGCCGTGAGCGCGCCCGCGCCGGCGGTCACCGAGACGGCCGTGGCCGGGCCGTCGTGGCCCGCGGGGACGGACGCGGCGGCCGCGGCCTGGGCCCGGGCCTCCTCGGGGCTCTGCCCGTACCCTCCGGCCTTGCCGGACTTCGCGTACGCGGAGCCGGGCAGCTTGTCGCCGTAGGCCCGCTGGACGCGCTGCCGGTAGGCGGCCAGTGTGGTGCCGCGGGCGCCGACGGCGCGCACGGCGTCCTCGTCCAGCGGGAGCACGGTGGCGCCCTTCTGGACGTACCAGGCGTTGATCTGCGGCTCCTGGAAGACCGTGCCGCCCGGCAGCCGGCGCGCGCCGGCCGCGGTGTAGCGGGCCTCGTCGTCGCCGGTGGCGATGTTCACCACCTGCCAGGTACCGCCCCGCGGAACCGTCCACAGGGAGGCCTTCTGGCCGTCCGAGGCGACGGCCGTGGAGGCGAGGTACTCCAGCTTCGCCGGCGGCGCCCCCGCCCGCCCGGCGACGAACTCCGGGGAGAGCGTGTAGACGGGCACCGCGTCGCCCTGGACGCGCGGGGCGGCGGCGGCCAGGGACACCTTGCCGTCCCGGGCGAAGAAGCGGGAGAGCGTGGCGAGGGTCTCGGGCGCCGAGGCCGCCCGGTGGGCGGCGGCCCTGGAGTCCGCCGCCGCGGTGGGGCGCTCGTCGGCCGCCGCGCCCGGGGCGCAGAGGCCGGCGAGGCCGGTGAGCAGCGCCGCGACGGCGGCGCAGGAGGAGGACAGACGTCGCAGCGTCATCGCGTCACGCCCCGATCCGGTAGAGCGAGTGGGTCCAGGAGAACGAGTCGTTGTCGACGTACCAGGCGTGCGAGGCCCAGTTGTAGCGGTTGCTGGAGGGCCAGGGGTCGCCCCAGTACACCCAGCTGTTGGCGGTGTCGTACCCGTAGATCACATGCATGTGGCCGCCGCCGCTCGACCACTGGATGCGGGTCTCCATCGGCCGGTTGGCGTTGATCTCGGTCTGGACGGTCGCGTAGCGCAGCCAGCCGCTGACGTACGAGCCGGAGCTGATCCCGGCCCAGCGCAGGGCGTTCTGCACATTGCCCAGGTCGGCCTGCCAGTTGGGGCAGTCGTAGCCCTGCTGGCGCCCGAAGGCGGCGTTGCAGAACTGGTTCTGGCTGTAGGCGCGCCCGAACCAGGTGGCGATGGTGTTGCCGCTGGCGGCCCAGCACCAGTTGTCCTTCTGCTGGGCCTGCATGGTGATGTCGAGGCGCTTGGATGTCGCGGCCGTGGCGGACGCCGGGCCGGCGGCGGTGGTGGGGATGTCGGCGGCGGTCGTGGACGCGGGGGTCGTGGACGTGGCGGCTGCGGTGGTGCCGTGGTGGTGCGGGGATGCGACGGCGCTCGCCGTGGGGGCGGCGAGCAGGGCCGTCACCACGAGGGCGAGGGCCGGAAGCCGTCTCTTGCGGTTGTGCATCGCGTTCCTCCCGAAGCGGGGGGTGTGGGGATTGGAGGAGCGCGTCCGGACGCTTTCGGTGAGCATCGAACGTTGTCGTGAGCTGGTCAACGCGCTTCAATGCGGGGTGAGACGCGGGTGTGAACGGAGTGGCCTCCCCTGTGAACAGGCCTTCCGGGCCCACCAGGCCACCCGGGTCCCGCGGCGACCCGTGACCACCCCCCGCCGTGAACGTTCACTGTGCGGCCCGAAGCCCCCTGACCGGCAGCGCGGTTGAACCAGGTCCGTACGGCCGCCCCGACCGCCCCGCGCGGCCGGACCGGACCCGTGCGGCCACCCCCCACCGGATCCGAAGCAGTCCCGAGGGAGTCCCCCATGCTCCACACCGATGCCGATCTGGCCCAGGTGCTGCACACCGGCCCGTTCCACCTGGCCCTGCGCACCGCGCTCGCCGTCCGCGGGCTTCCGCTCCAGCGCGTCCAGCACCATCTCGCGGGGCGCGGGGTCAAGGTCGGCGTGACCAGCCTCAGTTACTGGCAGCAGGGCGCCCGGCGGCCGCAGCGCGCCGAGTCGCTGCGGGCCGTGCGCGCCCTGGAGGAGGTCCTCGGGCTGCCGGAGCGCTCGCTGCTGCGGCTGCTCGACGGCGGCGAGGCCCGCGACGGGGCGGAGCGTCCGGCGGGCCGCTCCTACCGCTCGCTGGTGGAGGCCTCCGGAGTCGTCGAGCGGCTGATCACGGACCTGGAGTCACCGGTGGACGGCGGACTGCACACGGTCGGCCACCACGAGCGGGTACGCGTCGGGGCGGGCCGCGAACTGCTCGGCCGCGACTCCCAGCAGGTGGTACGGGCCCACCGGGACGGCATCGACCGCTATCTCGCCATCCACCACGGCGACCCCGGCTGCGACCCGTCCCGGGTACGGGTGCGGGCCGCCGAGAACTGCCGCACCGGCCGGGTGCGCTGGGACGCCGAAACCGGCGTCCTGGTGGCCGAACTGCTCTTCGACGCCCGGCTGCGGGCCGGGGAGACGTACCTCTTCGGCTACGGCTTCGAGGACGGCACGGCGGGCCCGAGCAGCGAGTACGTACGCGGCTTCAGCTTCGCGGGCGGGCAGTACGTGCTCCAGGTCCGCTTCGACGAGCACGCGCTGCCGGTACGGTGCCGCCGCTTCGCCCGCTCCTCGGCCGGCTCGGCCCGCTCGGACCGGGGCGACCTGACGCTCAGCGGACAGCACCGGACGGTCCACCTGGTCGAGCAGGGGGTGCGGCCGGGGATCCTGGGGATCGACTGGGACTGGGCGTAGATGCCTGTGTCGGGCTTTGGGCGTAGAGGGCGGGACGCCCCCGCCGGGCCTGGGGGCAGGCGGCGGGACGCCCGCTGCGGGCCTGTCGGGCGCTGGGTGCAAGCGACGCGACGTCCCCGTCAGGGCCTGAGCGCAGACACGGCGGGACGCCCCTGTCAGGCCCGGGCGCGGGCGGCGGGACGCCCCCGTCGGGACTGTCAGGCGTCGGGACCGGCCACCAGCTTGCCGTCCTTCACCTTCACCGGGACGGCCGGCAGCGGCACGGTCGCGGGGCCGTGGACGGCCCGGCCGGTCATGACGTCGAAGCGGCTGCCGTGGCAGGGGCAGTTGCCGTGCCCGTCCTCGATCTTGTCCAGGACGCAGCCGGCGTGGGTGCACTGGGCGCTGAACGCCTTGTACTCGCCCTTGGCCGGGCAGGACACCATCAGCCGCTGCTCGCGGTAGAGCTTGGCCCCGCCCACCGGGACCTCCTCGGGCGCGCCCAGGGCGACCGGCGCGGTCGGGGTCGGCGTCTCGGCGTGGCCGAGCTTGGAGTCGGTGGAGCAGGCGGCCACACCCAGCCCCGCGGCCCCGGCGAGGGCCGCGCCTTTCAGCACGGTGCGACGGGCGGCGGGCTGGCCGGACATGGGGTCTCCACGGGTCATGGGGGGCTGGTGACGTATCCGACGATACCGGCGGGGCAGGTGGGGCCAGGGGTGGGGTGGTGCCACCGCCCGGGGTGAGTCGGGCGGGCCCGGATGGGTGTACGTTCGGCCGCGTGATCGTCGTCGCCGGAGAAGCCCTCATCGACCTGGTCCCCGAGCGCCCCGGCGACCGGCTTGGCCCCCTGTCGCCCCGGCGCGGCGGCGGTCCGTACAACACGGCCGTGGCCCTGGGACGGCTCGGCGCCGAGGCGGCCTTCTGCTCCCGGGTGTCGACGGACGGCTTCGGCGAGGCCCTGCTCGACGGGCTCCACGCCGCCGGTGTCGACACCTCGCTGGTCCAGCGCGGCCCCGAGCCGACGACGCTGGCGGTGGCGACGGTGGGTTCTGACGGGGGCGCCGGGTACGGCTTCTACGCCTCCGGCACCGCGGACCGCCTCTTCAGGCTGCCGCCCGACCTCCCCTCCGGCGTACGGGCACTGGCCCTCGGCACGTGTTCGCTGGTCCTGGAGCCCGGGGCGAGCGCGTACGAGGCGCTGCTGCGGCGGGAGTCGGGGCGCGGCCTGTTCACCCTGCTGGACCCCAACATCCGTCCCGGCCTGGTCCCGGACCCGGACGCCTACCGGGCGCGCTTCCGCTCCTGGCTGCCGTACGTGTCCCTGCTGAAGCTGTCCGAGGAGGACGCGGAGTGGCTGGGCGGCGGGGTGCGCGCGTGGCTGGCGGCGGGCCCGGAGGCGGTGGTGCTGACGCGGGGCGCGGCGGGCCTGACGGTGTGGACCCGCTCCGGCGAGGAGGTCTCCGTCCCCGGCGAGCGGGTCGAGGTGGTCGACACGATCGGGGCGGGGGACACGGTGAACGCGGCGCTGCTGCACGTGGTGGCGGGACGACTCCCGCTGTCGGCGACGGGCTGGCGGGCGGCGCTGGCCTACGCGGCCCACGCGGCAGCCCTGACCTGCACAAACCAAGGCGCGGACCCACCGCACGCATCAAAAATGCCCCCCAAGCCACACCTCCCCTGATTCCCAGGCTGCGCCTCACTCACAGGACCAGAGGCACGGGGGAACAACGCAACCAGCCACACCCCCCCACCCCCAAGGGGCGCGAGGAACGGCGCGACCAGCCCCTGACGACCCGCACCCAAAAACCGACCGTTTCACCCACCCCCCAGGGGCGCGAGGAACTGCGCAACCAGCCCCCCACAACCCGCACCCAAAAACCGACCGCCTCCCCCACCCCCCAGGGGCGCGGGGAACTGCGCAACCAGCCCCCCACAACCCGCAGCCAAAAACCCGGCCGCCCGGCGAGGGCTTACGGGAAGGGCGGGGTGGGAAAAACAGCCCGCCGCAGGCGCCCCACCCAGCCAGCCGGATCCGCAGGAAACAAACCGGCCAGCCAGGGGCCCCCGGGGGGCCGAACCCCCCGGGACAGAGACGCTCAGCCCTTCCGCGCCCGCGAAACCGCCTTCTTGGCCGGCACCTTCGCAGAAGCCTTGCCAGAACCCGCACCCGCCGCGGTGGCGGCCCCCTTGGCCGCCATCTTCTTCGCCGGCGCCCGCTTGACCCCCCGCCGCCCCGACGACACGGGCGCGACCGACTCCGCGTCACTGATCCGGTCCGCCCCCAGGATGTCCCGCAGGAACTTCCCGGTGTGGCTCGCCGCCACGGACGCGACCTGCTCCGGCGTACCCTCGGCGATCACCAGTCCGCCCCCGCTGCCGCCCTCGGGCCCCATGTCCACGACCCAGTCCGCGGTCTTGATGACGTCGAGGTTGTGCTCGATGACGATCACCGAGTTCCCCTTGTCGACGAGCCCCGACAGGACCTTGATCAGCTTCGAGATGTCCTCGAAGTGGAGACCGGTCGTCGGCTCGTCCAGCACGTACACCGTCCGGCCCGTGGACCGCTTCTGGAGCTCGGAGGCCAGCTTCACTCGCTGGGCCTCACCGCCCGACAGCGTCGGCGCCGACTGGCCGAGCCGGACGTATCCCAGCCCCACCTCGTTCAGCGTCCGCAGGTGGCGGGCGATCGTGGGCACCGCCTCGAAGAACTCCAGCGCCTCCTCGATCGGCATGTCGAGGACTTCGGCGATGGACTTGCCCTTGTAGTGGACCTCCAGCGTCTCCCGGTTGTAGCGCGCCCCGTGGCAGACCTCGCACGGCACGTACACGTCCGGCAGGAAGTTCATCTCGATCTTGATGGTGCCGTCGCCCGAGCAGTTCTCGCAGCGGCCGCCCTTGACGTTGAAGGAGAAGCGGCCCGGGAGGTAGCCCCGCACCTTCGCCTCCATCGTCTCGGCGAACAGCTTGCGCACGTTGTCGAAGACACCGGTGTACGTCGCCGGGTTGGACCGGGGCGTACGGCCGATGGGCGACTGGTCGACGTGGACGACCTTGTCGACCAGGTCGTCGCCCTCCACGCGCGTGTGCCGCCCGGGCACGGTTCGCGCGCCGTTGAGCTCGCGCGCGAGGTGGGTGTAGAGGATGTCGTTGACCAGGGTCGACTTGCCGGAGCCGGAGACACCGGTGACCGCGGTCAGCACGCCGAGCGGGAACGAGACGTCGATGTCCCGGAGGTTGTTCTCCTTGGCCCCGTGCACGGTGAGCTTGCGCGAGGGGTCCACGGGACGGCGCAGCTCCGGCAGCGGGATGGACTTCTTGCCCGCCAGGTACTGCCCGGTCATCGACTCCTTGTTGGCGAGGAGCTGCTTCAAGGGGCCGCTGTGGACGACCTTGCCGCCGTGCTCACCGGCGCCCGGGCCGATGTCGACGACCCAGTCGGCCACCTTGATGGTGTCCTCGTCGTGCTCGACGACGATCAGGGTGTTGCCCATGTCGCGCAGCCGGACCAGCGTCTCGATCAGACGGTGGTTGTCGCGCTGGTGCAGACCGATCGAGGGCTCGTCCAGTACGTAGAGCACGCCGACCAGGCCGGAGCCGATCTGGGTGGCGAGGCGGATGCGCTGGGCCTCGCCGCCCGAGAGCGTCCCGGCGGCACGGTTGAGCGAGAGGTAGTCGAGGCCGACGTCGACGAGGAAGCGCAGTCGCTCGTTGACCTCCTTCAGGACGCGCTCGGCGATCTTCTTGTCGCGCGCGTTGAGCTTGAGCTCGCCCAGGAAGTCGGCGCAGTCGCTGATCGACATCGCGGCGACCTCGGCGATGGAGCGGTCCATCACGGTGACCGCGAGGACCAGCGGCTTCAGTCGCGAGCCCTGACAGGTCGGGCAGGGGATCTCGCGCATGTAACCCTCGAAGCGCTCGCGCGCCCCGTCGGACTCCGCCTCCGAGTGGCGCCGCTTGACGAACGGCACCGCACCCTCGAAGGCGGTGGTGTAGGCCCGCTCCCGTCCGTACCGGTTGCGGTAGCGCACCTCGATCTGGGTCTTGTGGCCGTTCAGCAGCGCCTTCTTGGCGCGCTGGGGCAGCCCCGCCCAGGGGATGTCCGTACGGAAGCCGAGCTCGTCGGCGAGGGCGCCGACCAGCCGGGCGAAGTAGTCCTTGGTGTGGCCCAGCGACCACGGGGAGATGGCGCCCTCGTCGAGGGACTTGTCCTCGTCCGGGATGATCAGGTCGGGGTCGACCTCCATGCGCGTACCGATGCCGGTGCAGTCGGGGCAGGCGCCGAAGGGCGAGTTGAAGGAGAAGGAGCGCGGCTCCAGCTCCTCGAAGGACAGGTCGTCGTACGGGCAGTACAGGTGCTCCGAGTACATCCGCTCGCGCTCGGGGTCGTCGGCCGCCAGGTCGACGAAGTCGAGCACCACCATGCCGCCGGACAGGCCGAGCGCGGTCTCCACCGAGTCGGTGAGGCGGCGCTTGGCGGAGTCCTTCACGGTGAGGCGGTCGATGACCACCTCGATGGTGTGCTTCTCCTGCTTCTTGAGCTTGGGCGGCTCGGAGAGCTGGATCGTCTCGCCGTCCACGCGCGCGCGGCTGTAGCCCTTGGTCTGGAGGTCGGCGAAGAGGTCGACGAACTCGCCCTTGCGCTCGCGCACCAGCGGCGAGAGCACCTGGAAGCGGCTGCCCTCGGGCAGTTCGAGCACCTTGTCGACGATGGCCTGCGGCGACTGGCGGGTGATCGGCCGGCGGCACTCGGGGCAGTGCGGCTTGCCGATGCGCGCGAAGAGCAGACGCAGGTAGTCGTAGACCTCGGTGATGGTGCCGACCGTCGAGCGCGGGTTGCGCGAGGTCGACTTCTGGTCGATGGAGACCGCGGGCGACAGACCTTCGATGAAGTCGACGTCCGGCTTGTCCATCTGGCCGAGGAACTGGCGGGCGTACGAGGAGAGCGACTCGACGTAGCGGCGCTGCCCCTCGGCGAAGATCGTGTCGAACGCGAGGGACGACTTGCCCGACCCCGAGAGCCCGGTGAAGACGATGAGGGAGTCGCGCGGGAGGTCGAGCGAGACGTTCTTGAGATTGTGCTCGCGCGCGCCACGGACGATGAGACGGTCGGCCACGCCGGTCCGCACCTTTCTTGAAGAGAAGCAGGGGGCGGAGCCCCCGTCTCAGACTATGGGGGGTCGCCTGGGCGATGGATTGCTATTACCAAGGATGCCTGATGCCACTGACGAGCCTATAGCACGCGCATTCGATTTACGGACTCGTCCCAGCGGCTTCACCCGAATGAGTGGCGGGACTATCGTCGGCGCCATGATTGATCATGCGCACGACCTGGACTCTGTACGGGAAGCCACCGAACGGCTGCTCACCGCAGCGGGCAAACTGGACAACGCGGCGCTCGCCGAGCCGTCACGGCTTCCCGGCTGGACCCGCGGGCACGTGCTCGCACACCTCGCCCGCAACGCCGACGCGCTGGTGAACGTGCTCGCGGGGCGCCCCATGTACGAGAGCGCCGAGGCCCGCGACGCCGACATCGCGCGCGACGCCGCGCGCCCGCTCGACGTCCACCTCGCCGACCTGCGCGAGAGCGCGGCCCGCTTCCAGGAGGAGGGCGCCAGGGCCGCCGACTGGACCCGCACCGTCGAGCTGCGCAACGGCGTCCTGGACCAGGCCGCCCGCATCCCCTTCCGGCGGCTGATCGAGGTCGAGCTGCACCACGTCGACCTGGGCACCGGCTACGAGCTGGAGGACCTGCCGGACGAGTTCGTCCGGCGCGAGATCCAGTTCCTGGCCGACCGCTTCTCCGGGCACGCCTCGCTCCCGCCCGTCACCCTCACCGGCGGCAATGGCCACACCCTGCGCACGGGCGGCACCCAGGGCCCCGCGGTGACCGTGGGCGGCCCCGCGTGGGACCTCCTGGGCTGGCTCGCGGGCCGCAGGAGCGGGACGGCCCTGGAGGTCACCGGCGGCCCGCTGCCCGCCCTGCCGCCCCTGTAGGCGCCGGGCTACGCTGAGTCCATGACGTACAGCGGAGCGGTCAAGGTCGGCGGTCCTGCGGATGTCCACGAGCTCGGCGATCTGATGATCTCCAAGGTCGCGGTGGGCCCGATGGACAACAACGCGTATCTGCTGCGCTGCCGGGCCACGGGCGAGCAGCTCCTGATCGACGCGGCGGCCGAGCCCTCGACCCTGCTGACGCTGATCGGTGACGACGGCATCGAGTCCGTCGTCACCACCCACCGCCACGGCGACCACTGGCAGGCGCTCGCCGAGGTCGTCGCCGCCACCGGCGCGAGGACCTACGCGGGCCGCCACGACGCCGAGGGCATCCCCGTACCGACCGACGTCCCCGTCGAGGACGGGGACACGATCCGCGTGGGCCGGGTCGAGCTGACCGCCCGCCATCTGGTCGGCCACACCCCCGGCTCGATCGCCCTGGTCTACGACGACCCGCACGGCCACCCGCACCTGTTCACCGGCGACTGCCTCTTCCCGGGCGGGATCGGCAACACCCACAAGGACCCGCGGGCCTTCGCCAGCCTGATGCACGACGTGGAGACCAAGCTCTTCGCGGTCCTCCCGGACGAGACGTGGGTCTACCCGGGCCACGGCAACGACACCACGCTCGGCGACGAGCGCCCGAAGCTGCCGGAGTGGCACGCGCGCGGCTGGTAGCTACAGCGCCTCCGACTCCTCCACGTCGCAGTCCGTGAAGGCGGGTGGGCGCGTCGACAGCGCCGCGAGCCGCTGGGAGAGCTCGGTCGTCTCCGGAGCGTCGCTGTTGGCCATGGCCTCCTCGTACGAGTCGAACTGGACCACGGCCAGATAGCGGTTGGGGTTGGACCGGTCGCGCAGCAGGGTGCGGTGCGTGGGCCCGAGCTTGCGGCCTTCCGAGCGCGCCCGCTCCTCGTACTGACGGATGAGCTCGCGCATCTCGTCCGCCCGCTCGGTCTCGAAGTCGATGATCTGCGCGAACTTCATGGGGTCCTCCTGGTCCGCGGTGCCCCCGCGGACCGGGAGCTCCTCCCGTCCAAGCAAGCACCGGCCGGCGGGTCCGGCAACCGGGCGCCCGCTCGGCCGGTGCGCGCGCCGGTGCGGACGCACCGCGCGCTGCGGGGTCAGACCCCGACGCCGCTCTTGTCGTCGGCCTCGGCCGGTGCCTGCTTCCTCGCGGCCATCAGGCTGGTGACCGTGGTGATCACCAGCACGCCGCAGATGACGCCCAGCGAGACGGGGATGGAGATCTCGGGGACGTTCACCCCGTTCTCGTGCAGGGCGTGCAGCACGAGCTTCACGCCGATGAAGCCGAGGATCACCGAGAGGCCGTAGCTGAGGTGGACCAGCTTCTGGAGCAGTCCGCCGATGAGGAAGTACAGCTGGCGCAGGCCCATCAGCGCGAAGGCGTTGGCGGTGAAGACGATGTACGGGTCCTGGGTCAGGCCGAAGATCGCCGGGATGGAGTCCATCGCGAACAGCACGTCGGTCATGCCGATGGCGAGCATGACGACGAGCAGCGGCGTCATGACCTTCTTGCCGTGCTCCTGGATGAAGAGCTTGGTGCCGTGGTACCGGTCGGCCACACCGAACTTGCGCTCGACGGACTTGAGCAGCCGGTTCTCCTCGAACTCCTCGTCCTCCTCGTCGGAGCGCGCCTCCTGGATGAGCTTCCAGGCGGTGTAGATCAGGAAGGCGCCGAAGAGGTAGAAGACCCACGAGAAGCTGGCGATGATGGCGGCGCCGGCCGCGATGAAGACCGCCCGCAGCACCAGGGCTATCAGCACCCCGAAGAGCAGGACGCGCTGCTGGAGGTGGGTCGGTACCGAGAACTTCGCCATGATCAGGATGAAGACGAAGAGGTTGTCGACGGAGAGCGACTTCTCGGTGATGAAGCCGGCGAAGAACTCGCCGGACGCCTGACTGTCGCCGAAGACCAGCAGGCCGACGCCGAAGAGCGCGGCGAGCACGATCCAGACGACCGTCCAGATCCCGGCTTCCCTGACCGACACGTCATGGGGTTTGCGCCCGATGAAGAAATCGGCCGCGATCAGGGCGCACAGACCAAGAATGGTCAGTACCCACAGGGTCATCGAAACGTCCACGGTGCCTCCGGCTTCGTACCGCTACAGATCAGCGTCGTCGCTGCCGGAGGTCTCCTCCACCCGGTCGTGCTCTCGCACGTGGGCCGGCGCCCCGGAACCGGTCAGGTCGGTCCGTACTGACGGGAACGCCGCAGTCGGGAGTACTCCCCTCCGCACCAAGAACCCTACCCCAATCACCAAGAGAAGGTAAAGGGAAGGGTAAAGAAGAACCAAGACGGCTGTCGTGCGAGCCGCTGAGCAGGAGGGGAGGACGTCAGCGCGGCCAGGCGCGCCTCGCGTCCGCGACCTGGCCGAGCACCTGCTCCAGGATCGCGCTGCCGGCCGGCACCAGCGGCGGCTCGTACGTCCAGGCATGGCCCACCCAGGGGTCCGCCAGGTGGTCCTCCGGCACCGGCGTGAGCCGCAGCAGCGAACGCCACAGGGGCTGGAGCACCGGTCCGTACGCCTCGGCGTCCTCGCGGTCGGCCACCATCAGCAGATGGACGCCGACCGAGGGGCCCTCGTCGGCGAGGTAGCGCAGCTGGTTGACCGCGCGGTCGTCGAAGCCGTGCGGGAAGTCGTTGACGACCAGGAGCTGTTCGGCGGTGTCCGTGCCGGGCGGCAGCGCGTCCGCCCCGGCGCCGCCCCGGGCGGCCATCTGGAGCAGGTCGACGCGCTGGGTGAGCCGGGCGAGTACGTCCGCAACCCCCTGGGCCCCGGCCGCGGGCGGCGCGGCGAGCACCCCCGCGCGCGTCAGGGGCGCCAACGCCCCGGCCGCCGTCCCGGCCGGGTCCACGACGTGCACCGCGAACTCGTGCGCCGGGTACACCGCGAGGAGGCGGGCCGCCAGCGCCACCGCCGTCTCCCCGGCGAGACGCCTGACCTGCTCGGCGTCCATGAAGGCGGCGGCCTCGGAGCCGGAGCGGCCGGAGTCGATCCACAGCCCGCGCTCCAGCGGCAGCCGCACCAGCATCGGGATGCGCAGCTCCGGCCGCTCCGGCAGGCGCAGGTCGCCGACGCGCAGGGCCATCGGGATCTCCATCGGCACCCGGTAGGCGTGCCAGACGGGGTTGTCCCAGCGCGCGTAGGCAGCCGGCAGGGCGGGCTCGACGACCTCGGACTCGGCGGTCAGGTGGGCCACGTCCCGGTCGAACGCCTCGCGCGCGCGGTCGACGAGCTGCTCGCGGCGGGTCGCGGCCTCCTGGCGGGCCAGGTCGCCGGTGGAACCGATCCGGCTGCGCGGATCGGCCAGGGCCCGGTCGAGCTCCTGCTCCATCCGCGAGTCCGCGAAGTCGACGGCGCTGCGGTACGCGGCGGTGGTCCGGGCCAGGTCCTCGAACATGCCCCACACCTGGTTGTAGAGCCGCTCCTCCATGGACCAGCCGGTGGCGTCGCCCGCCACCGGGGGCGCGGGCTCACCGGGCGCCGCGGGGGGCGCGGTGGGAGGCGGCGGCGGGGGCGCGGTGTTCTTGCGGCGCGGGTGGGCGTAGTCGACCGGCCCGCTGTCCGTCAGGGGCTGCTGGGGCGCCTCGGACGAGGGCGCGGCGCCTGCGGGGACCTCGTCGCTCCCGCGCGCGCCGGAGGCGCCACCGGTGCGCACCCGTCCCTCGTCGGCCGTACGGGGCGGGGGCGCGGCGACCGAGCGGGAGGCGCCCAGGGCGACCGCGTCCAGGACGACGGCGGCGAGTTCGCGGGCCTGCGGCAGGCCCTGGTCGACGAGCATGTCGGCGAGGCCGCCCGCGTAGCCCTGGCCGATCGCGCGGACCTTCCAGACGCCGGCGCGCCGGTAGAGCTCCAGGGCGACCACCGCCGACTCCGCGTCCAGACCGGTGATCGTGTAGGTGGCGACCTCGGTGCCGTCGAGGCCGGTGACGGCCACGAAGGGCGCGGCGACGGCCGCGAAGCGGCTCGGGCCCGCCCCGGGCGGCAGCGCCAGCAGCACGCTCACCCGGTGCACGCCCTGCGGCAGCGCCTCCAGGTCCACGGCGAGGCGGTGGTCGGCGGCGGCCTGCCGGGAGACCTCCAGGCCCGGCAGGGTGGGCGTGCCGGGGTGGGCCACCCACTCGGTCCCGCGCACGGTGCCGTGCTCGTCGCCCAGGGTGGCTCCGGCGACGATCGGTGTGCCGGCCGACACCCGGATCTCCAGTCGGGTCCGGGGCAGGGGGTGGTTCTGCCCCCGTACCAGCTCGGCCGTCATCGCTTCGTCCCCTCGTCGAGTGCCGGTGGTGCACGGTGGTGCGGGGCAGCTCCCGGCGGCCTTGCCTCCGGGAGCTGCGGTTGCGGCCGTGGTGGGCCGGTGGTGCCTGCGGGAGCCGCGTCTACAGGTGCGGCAGGATCGCCGGCATCAGGTCCTGGAAGGTGCGGCCGTTGGACGGGTTGCCGATGGCGGTCATCTGCCAGCCGGCGCCCGCGCGGTGCACCTTCGCCATGATCTGCGCGGTGTACTGGCCGCCGCCGTCCAGCGTGTAGCGCGCCAGCTCCTGGCCGTTGGTCTCGTCGACGATGCGGCAGAACGCGTTCTGCACTTCCTGGAACGTCTGGCCGGTGAAGGAGTTCACCGTGAAGACGATCTGGTCGATGTGGACCGGGACCCGCTGGAGGTCGACGAGGATCGACTCGTCGTCGCCGCCCTGGCCCGCGCCGCCCACCAGGTTGTCGCCGGTGTGGCGCACCGAGCCGTCGTCGCTGACGAGGTGGCGGAAGAACACCACGTCCACCGGCTGCTTGTCGGCGAAGAGCACCGCCGACGCGTCCAGGTCGATCTCCCGGGTGCGCGAGCCGAACAGGCCGCGGCGCGGCGCCGCCTGCCAGCCGAGCCCCATCCGCACCGCGGTCAGGGTGCCGCCACCCTGCTTCTCCAGGCTGATGGCCTGGCCCTTGGTCAGATTGACCGTCACGCGCTGTCCCCTCTCCGCATTCCTACGTTCTCGGCCCCGACCCTACGCAGTGGCGCGATGTGCGCCACCGCGCGGGGCGGATTTGTGTCGGTCTTGCAACACACCGGGGCCTGGACGGTCAGGCCTGACCCGCCTCCCGCATCTGGCGCAACTCCTTTTTCAGCTCCCCGACTTCGTCGCGCAACCGTGCGGCGATCTCGAACTGGAGCTCGGCGGCGGCGGCGCGCATCCGCTCGGTCATCTCCTCGATCTGCTCGGCGAGTTCGGCCGCGGGGCGGTCGGTGAGGACCGCGCCGCCCTTGCCCGCCTTGGCCTTCGCCTTGGCCGCCTTGGCGCCGAGCGCGGGCACCGGCGCCTTGGCGCTCTTGCCGTCCTTGGCCTTGCGGTAGCCGGAGCCGAGCAACTGCTCGGTGTCGACCTCCTCGCGCGCGATGGTCGCGACGATGTCGTTGATCTTCTTCCGCAGCGGCTGCGGGTCGATGCCGCGCTCCTTGTTGTACGCGACCTGCTTCTCCCGGCGGCGGTTGGTCTCCTCGATGGCCTTCTCCATCGCCGGGGTGATCTTGTCGGCGTACATGTGGACCTGGCCGGAGACGTTGCGCGCCGCGCGGCCGATGGTCTGGATCAACGACGTGCCCGAGCGCAGGAAGCCCTCCTTGTCGGCGTCGAGGATGGCGACCAGCGACACCTCGGGCAGGTCCAGGCCCTCCCGGAGGAGGTTGATGCCGACCAGCACGTCGTACTCGCCCGCCCGCAGTTCGCGCAGCAGCTCCACCCGGCGCAGGGTGTCGACGTCGCTGTGCAGGTACCGCACCTGGATGCCCATCTCCAGGAAGTAGTCGGTGAGGTCCTCGGCCATCTTCTTGGTGAGGGTGGTGACCAGGACGCGCTCGTCCTTCTCGGTGCGCTTGCGGATCTCGTACACCAGGTCGTCGATCTGGCCCTCGGTGGGCTTGACCACGACCTCGGGGTCGACCAGGCCGGTGGGGCGGATGATCTGCTCCACGAAGCCGTCGCCGCGCGACAGCTCGTACTTGCCGGGGGTCGCGGAGAGGTAGACGGTCTGGCCGACGCGGCCCAGGAACTCCTCCCACTTCAGCGGCCGGTTGTCCATCGCGGAGGGAAGCCGGAAGCCGTGGTCGACCAGGGTGCGCTTGCGGGAGGCGTCGCCCTCGTACATCGCGCCGATCTGGGGGACGGTCACGTGCGACTCGTCGAGGACGAGCAGGAAGTCGTCCGGGAAGTAGTCGAGCAGGGTGTTGGGCGCGGTGCCGGGCTCGCGGCCGTCGAAGTGCATCGAGTAGTTCTCGACGCCCGAGCAGCTGCCGATCTGGCGCAGCATCTCGATGTCGTACGTGGTGCGCATCCGCAGCCGCTGGGCCTCCAGGAGCTTGCCCTGCTTCTCCAGCTCGGCCAGGCGCTGCTCCAGCTCCTGCTCGATGCCGGTGACCGCCTTCTCCATGCGCTCGGGTCCCGCCACGTAGTGGCTGGCGGGGAAGACGTACAGCTCCCGGTCCTCGCTGATGATCTCGCCGGTCAGCGGGTGGAGGGTGGACAGCGCCTCGATCTCGTCGCCGAACATCTCGATGCGGACGGCCAGCTCCTCGTAGACCGGGAAGATCTCGATGGTGTCGCCGCGCACCCGGAACGTGCCGCGCGCGAAGGCGACGTCGTTGCGTGTGTACTGGATGTCGACGAAGCGGCGCAGCAGCTGGTCGCGGTCGATCTCCTCGCCGACCTTCAGCTGCACCATCCGGTCCACGTACTCCTGCGGCGTGCCCAGGCCGTAGATGCACGAGACGGAGGCCACCACGATCACGTCGCGGCGGGTCAGCAGCGAGTTGGTGGCCGAGTGGCGCAGCCGCTCGACCTCCTCGTTGATCGAGGAGTCCTTCTCGATGTACGTGTCCGACTGCGGGACGTACGCCTCGGGCTGGTAGTAGTCGTAGTACGAGACGAAGTACTCGACGGCGTTGTTGGGCAGGAGCTCGCGGAACTCGTTCGCCAGCTGGGCCGCCAGCGTCTTGTTCGGCGCCATGACCAGCGTGGGGCGCTGGAGCTTCTCGATCATCCAGGCAGTCGTCGCCGACTTTCCGGTGCCGGTCGCGCCGAGCAGGACGACATCCTTCTCACCTGCGCGGATGCGCCGCTCCAGCTCGGCGATGGCCGCCGGCTGGTCGCCGCTGGGCTGGTAGGGGCTGACGACCTCGAAAGGCGCCACCGTACGTTCGATCTTGGAAACGGGCCGCATGCAACCACCGTACGACCCCCCACTGACAGTCGGGCGGGATCGGCCCGTCGGCGGGGGCGCGGGCGGGGTGCCCGCGGCCCCGGTTCACCAGTCGTGCGGGGACGAGGAGCCCTCGCCGGGCCGGTGCGGGGCGGCCCACTGGGTGCGCTCGGGGAAGGACGGCAGGTGGCGGGGGACGGGCGCGGGGCGGGGCGGCCGCTTCTCCCACTCGGGCCTGCCCATCACCACGAGGGGGTCGAACATCACGACGACGCCGGCGAGCACCAGGAAGGCCACGGGACCGATCAGCATCGGCGCCAGCACGGTGGCCGGGGACTCCCCCGTGGCGGTGCCCGCGCCCTCGTGCAGATGGACGCTGAGCGCGGCCATGCCCGTGTAGTGCATACCGCTCACGGCCAGACCCATGACGACGCTGGCGCCCAGGCTGGCGAGGAAGCCCCGGACCGAGACGGCCGCCCACAGCGCGGCGGTGGCGGCGACGACCGCGATCACCACGGAGAGGCTGACGGTGAGGGTGTTGTACGCGAACTCACCGTGCAGGCGAATTCCGGCCATCCCGAGGTAGTGCATCGACGCCACCCCGAGCCCGGTGATGGTCCCGCCGGTGACCAGCGCCATGGGGGTGGCGCCCCGGTAGCCGACGATGAAGATGCCGATGCCGACCATGACGACGGCGAGGCCGAGACTGGCGAACGTGATCGGCCGGTCGTAGCCGAGCACCTCCTGGCGGACCGAGAAGCCCATCATCGCGATGAAGTGCATGGTCCATATGCCGGAGCCTATGGAGGTGGCCCCGAGTGCCAGCCAGAGCGCCCTGAAGGGCCGGTCGGCCCGTAGGGACCTGGCCGTGCAGCGCAGCCCGAGCGCGCCGCCCAGACAGGCCATGAGAAACGCCACTACCGGCGTGACGAGGCCGTAGGTGAAGCCGTCGACCGTCCCGTGCATATCGTGTGCCCTTCACCCCGTACCGACTACCGACTGAAGAGGCCCACTGCTGTCGCGGAGGCCCTGGTTTCGGGGCGACATTAAGGCGCGCCGAGCGCCAGGCAAACATTTTCGCGCCAATTTGTCGACACCTTGAACCCGAGGGGCTCATTCTCCGTGGTTTCCCGGTCGCGAACGGACCCGTCCGATGGACGGCCCACGGCCCTCCGGTGACCGGACGGACCGGCGCCCGGGGCCGGTCCGTCCGGTCACCGGAGGGCGTTGTCAGTGGCGGGCCGTACGGTGACGGCATGGACAGCGACGAGCGGTTGGAGGGGCCCCCGCGGGGGACCGGGCGGGTGGAGTGGGCGGTCGTGGGCAGCGACATCGGCCCCCTGCTCCTGGCCGCGACCGACCAGGGGCTGGTGAGCGTGGTCTTCCACGCGGAGGACGCGGTCAGGGACCGGGCTCTGCGGGCCCTGGCGGCCCGGCTGGGGGCCGCACCGTCCCCGGCCCGCCCCGACCGGCCGGGCCCGCTCGCCGAGCCCATACGGCAGCTCCGGGCGTACTTCGCGGGAGACCTGCGGGCCTTCGCGCTGCCGTTGGACTGGTCGCTGTCCTCCGGCTTCAACCGCCAGGTGCTCCGCGAGCTGGAGGCGACCGTTCCGTACGGGACGGTGGTGGGGTACGGCGACCTCGCCGACCGGGTCGGCCAGCCCCGGGCGGCGCAGGCGGTGGGCGCCGCGATGGGGTCCAATCCGCTGCCCGTGGTGGTGCCCTGCCACCGGGTGGTGGAGAGCGACGGCGGGCTGGGCGGGTTCGGCGGCGGCCTGGAGACCAAGCGGCGGCTGCTCGCCCTGGAAGGGGTGCTGCCGCAGCCGCTGTTCTGAGCGCTCCGGGGCGAGCCCCCGGCCGGCGCTGGCCCCCCGGGGGTCAGAGGCTGATGTGGTACGCCTTGCGCAGCGTCTCGTGGACGGTCCAGGTCGTCCGGTCGCCCTCGCGCAGCACGCACGCGTCGCCGGGCCCGAGTTCCAGCGTGTCGCCGCCCGCCACCTCGACGGTCGCCCGCCCGCTGACCACCACGAAGAGCTCGTTGGCCTCGGTGTCTGTCACCACGCCTGGGGTGATCTGCCAGATGCCGCGCACCTGCGTGCCGTCGGCCGACTCCCAGAGCACCTTGCCGGTGACCTCCGGGGTGCCGGAGACGATCTGGGCGGGGTCCAGCGGCTCGGGCTCCAGCTCGGCGTCCGGGATGTGGACCACGAAGGAGGCCGGTGCGAGGGCGTCGGCGGAAGGGGTCGCGAGGGGGTCATGGGTCGTCATGGCGCGCCAATCTAGCCAGCCGCCGCGGAGTCCCCGACGCCGCCTCTGGCCGGAACGGCCCGCCGGGAGCAGACTCCGGGTGAGTGGGTCGCGGGGGCGGGCCCCGTAGGCCCTCGCGGCCGCCGCCTCCGCGCGCCTCGCACAGGTGATCGCCCCGGGGACGTTTACGCGGTGCGCGGGCGCGCCAGGGATGGGGGCATGTCCTACGACGACGTACTCAAGGTGTCCGCCGAGGTGCGGGAAGCCCTGGCCCAGGGGCGTCCCGTGGTCGCTCTGGAGTCCACGATCATCGCGCACGGACTGCCGCGCCCGCGCAATCTGCGGGTGGCGACGGAGCTGGAGGAGCTGGTACGGGAGCGGGGCGGCGTCCCCGCCACGGTCGCGGTGCTCGACGGGCGGCCCCATGTCGGCCTGGACAAGGACCAGTTGGAGCGGGTCGCGGGCGGCGGTCTGCGCAAGCTGGGCCACCGCGATCTGCCGATGGCACTGGCCACGGGCGCGAGCGGGGCCACCACCGTCTCCGCGACGGCCTATCTGGCGCACTGGGCGGACATCCGCGTCTTCGCCACCGGCGGGCTCGGCGGTGTCCACCGCGGCTGGACCGAGACCCAGGACGAGTCGGCGGACCTCCAGCTCCTGGCCCGTACACCGGTCGCGGTGGTCTGCGCGGGGGTGAAGTCGATCCTCGACGTGCCCGCGACGCTCCAGCGGCTGGAGACCCTGGGGATCGGGGTGGTCGGCTACGGCACGGACCGCTTCCCGGGCTTCTATCTGGCCGACTCCGGCGAGCCGGTCGACTGGACGGTGCACACCCCGCAGGAGGTCGCCGACGTCCTGCGGTCCCATGAGGCCATCGGCCCCGACTCGGCGCTGATCGTGGCCAATCCGGTCCCGGAGGCCGAGCAGCTCGATCCGGAGCTGCACGACCGCGTGCTGGGCGAGGCCCTGGCCGCCTGCCGCGAGCAGGGCGTCACGGGCCAGGCCGTCACCCCGTTCCTGCTCGACCATCTGGTGCGGCACACCGGCGGGGCGTCGCTGGAGGCGAACGTGGCGGCCGTGCGCGGCAACGTACGGCTGGCGGCGGCCATCGCGGCGGCGCTGTGAGGGACGCGCCGTCCGGGCCGGCCGCCCCGGCCCGGGGCCTCCTGGTCGTCGGGGACGTGGTGACCGACGTCGTCGCCCGGCACCGGGGGCCACTGGCTCCGGCCACGGACACGGCGGCCGAGATCCGCACGGTCCCGGGCGGCGCCGGGGCCAACGCGGCCTGCTGGGCGGCCCGTTCGGGCTGTGCGGACGTGCGGGTCCTGGGCCGGGTCGGGAGCGACGCGCTGGCCTGGCACGAGCGGCTGCTGCGGCAGGCGGGCGTACGGCCGCTGCTGGTCGCGGATCCGGGGGCGCCGACCGCCACCGTGGTCTCGCTGGTCGACACCGCGACCGCCGAGCGCACCTTCCTCACCGACAGCGGCGCCGTGCTGCGCATATCCCCCGCCGACTGGGACCCGGCCTTCCTCGACGGCGTCGGCCGGCTGCACCTCTCGGGCTATCTGTTCTTCGCCGACGCGAGCCGCGCACTGGCCCTCACGGCGTGCCGTTCCGCGGTGGAGGCCGGGATTCCGGTGAGCCTGGACCCGGCGTCGGCGGGGTTCCTGGCCGAGCTGGGCACCGAGCGGTTCCTGGCGGCGGCCGAGGGCGTGGAGGCGCTGCTGCCCAACGCCGACGAGGCGCGGCTGCTCAGCGGCGTCGCCGGGCCGGAAGGCGCGGCGGCCGCGTTGAGCCGCAGGTTCCCGCTGGTCGCGGTGACGCTCGGGGCGGCGGGGGCGCTGGTGGCGGTGGGCGGCGAGGTGGTCGCCCGGGTGGCCGCTCCGGCGCCGGACACGGCCGCCGTGGACTCCACGGGCGCGGGTGACGCCTTCACGGGCGGCTTCCTCGCCGCCCTCCTGGCGGGCGCGGGTCCGGTCGAGGCTGCCGGGGCCGGCTGCCGGGCGGGCGCGCGGGCGGTGACGGTGGTGGGCGGCCGGCCGCCTCTGCGCGACTGACCGCCCCTACGCGACTGATCCGCTAGCGGTCGCCGCCGTCCCACGCCGGGTGCCTCGGGTCGTCGGCGCGCACGACGACATCGGCGCTCTCGGCCGGCCGCACCTCCTCCTCGTACCGCTCGAACGCGGGGAGCGTCCACCGGTCCCGCTCCGGCGTGCGCCGCCGCAGCGCGCCCGGCGAGAGACGGACGTGGACGGTGAGGTCGAAGGGGAACCAGCGCCCCAGGAGCAGCGGCCCGTGCGCCACCAGCACGCCCCCCTTGGGCAGGACCTGATAGCCGCTGCGCGTCGCCCGGTCGGTCACCGGGTCCCACAGGTCGGGCAACACCCGGCCGCTGCCCTGAGCCTCCAGCGGGTCGAACACCTCCCGCCACAGGGCCGCCGTGTCGAACCAGCCGTCGGCGTACGTGTCCGGGTCCTCGCGGCCGTACTCGAAACGCAGCGAGGCGGGCCGCAGGAATCCCTCGGTGGACAGGACGAGCACCGAACGCCCCCGTACGCGCAGCGCCTCGGCCAGCGACTGCGCCAGCTCGCCGGGCCGGGCCGCGGGCGCGCCGTCGACGCCGACGCGCAGCCAGGGGCCGCCGCCCTCGGAGAGCGCGTCCACGGTCCGTTCCGCCAGGGCCTCGGTCAGCCGTTCCCAGGTGATCGCTTCGAGTCGCACGCCTCCATGATGCGGTCCGCTCCGGCGCACGCGGCGGCCGCCCGGAGGGCGGCCGCGCTCACGCGCCCCGCAGTGCCGCGGCGACGGGCCCCTCGCCCGTCACCTCGATCCGTCCGTCCTTGACGCCCTCCTCGACCGTCAGCGTCCCCTCGGCGAGCGCACGGCAGGTGTCGGCGTCCAGGACGAGCCGGGCGTCGGCGTCCGGCGCCGGCCCCTCCCCGTACACCGGACCGCCGGCGCCGTCTCCCTCGCCCCCATCGGTCCGGACGTGGAACTCGCCCTCGTCCAGGCGTACGTCGAGGACCGCCGGGCCGTGCGGGAGGCGGCGCAGCAGCGGGATCAGCGGGATCGCGAACCAGTGCGCCCGCACGGCGTCCGTGGGCCGGCGCTCGGCGAGGTCCGGCGCGCCCCAGGCGGCCAGCGCGGTCAGCACGGGCAGCAACGCGCGTCCGCGCGCGGTCAGTTCGTACACCGTCGCGGCCGCCGGCGGGGGCAGCTTGCGGCGGGTCGCCAGCTCCTCGCGCTCCATGTCCTTGAGGCGGGAGGCCAGCACGTCCGTGGAGACGCCGGGGAGATCCGCGTGCAGATCCGTATAACGACGCGGTCCCGCGAGGAGTTCCCGGACGATCAGCAGCGTCCACCGGTCCCCGACCGCGTCGAGGGCGCGGGCGGCGGCGCAGTACTGGTCGTAGCTTCGACGGCGTGGCTGACGTGGCATACGACGCAGTCTAGACAACATGTTGGACTTTCCAAGCTCCCACTTGGTAAAACCAAGTGACGCAATTCGAGTGACGCAGGACAGGCGAGTCACGCCAGAGAAATCTGGGCACCCCGGGAGGGCCACGGCATGGAGTTCCGGCAGTCGAGCAAGCTGAGCGAGGTCTGTTACGAGATCCGCGGCCCGGTCATCGAGCACGCCAACGCGCTGGAGGAGGCGGGCCACAGCGTGCTGCGCCTCAACACCGGCAACCCGGCGCTCTTCGGCTTCGAGGCACCGGAGGAGATCCTCCAGGACATGATCCGGATGCTGCCGCGGGCGCACGGCTACACGGACTCGCGCGGCATCCTCTCGGCCCGCCGCGCCGTCGCCCAGCGCTACCAGGCGATGGGCCTGCCGGACGTCTCCGTCGACGACGTCTTCCTCGGCAACGGCGTCTCCGAACTGGTCTCCATGGCCGTGCAGGCGCTCCTGGAGGACGGGGACGAAGTCCTCATCCCCGCTCCGGACTTCCCGCTCTGGACGGCCGTCACGAAGCTCGCGGGCGGCAGGGCCGTCCACTACCTCTGCGACGAGTCCGCCGACTGGTACCCCGACCTCGACGACATGGCGTCGAAGATCACCGACCGCACCCGGGCCGTCGTCATCATCAACCCCAACAACCCCACGGGCGCGGTGTATCCCAAGGAGGTCATCGAGGGCATCCTCGACCTGGCCCGCCGCCACCAGCTGATGGTGTTCGCCGACGAGATCTACGACCAGATCGTCTACGACGACGCCGTCGCCCACTGTGCCGCGGCCCTCGCTCCCGACCTGGTCGTCCTCACCTTCAGCGGGCTGTCCAAGACGTACCGTGTCGCGGGGTTCCGCTCCGGCTGGCTGGTCGTCAGCGGTCCGCAGCAGCACGCCAGGAACTACCTGGAGGGGCTGACCATGCTCGCCTCCATGCGGCTGTGCCCCAACGCGCCCGCCCAGTACGCCATCCAGGCCGCGCTCGGCGGCCGTCAGTCCATCAAGGAACTGACCGCGCCGGGCGGGCGGCTGCACGAGCAGCGCGACCGGGCCTGGGAGAAGCTGAACGAGATCCCCGGCGTGTCCTGTGTGAAACCGAAGGGCGCCCTGTACGCGTTCCCCCGGATCGACCCCAAGGTTCACCCGATCGAAGACGACGAGAAGTTCGTCCTTGACCTGCTGCTGCGGGAGAAGATCCAGGTGGTGCAGGGGACGGGCTTCAACTGGCCGCGCCCGGACCACTTCCGGATCCTGACCCTGCCGCACGCCGACGACCTGGACGCGGCCATCAGCCGGATCGGGCGCTTCCTCAGCGGATACCGCCAGTGAGCACCGCCGTGCCCGGCACGGTTTGGCCGGGCGCTCATTGAGGGATCGAGGAGAGGGGAGCCGGGGGGCGCGCGAGGGAGGCGGCCCATTCTCGTCATAGAACCCCGAAGGCGGCACCGCTGCGCCGACTGCGACCGGGGCCCGCTCCCCCGGCTGGTCCTGGACACGGGCGCCCCGCGCTGCCTGGACTGCGCCGACCTCGGGCACCTCGTGTTCCTGCCGCGCGGCGACACGGCCCTGACGCGCCGCGCCCGCGAGGAGGGCACGCTCTCGGCCGTCGTGGTCCGCTACCACCGCCGCCGGCGCCGCTACGAGCGCCAGGGCGTACTCGTCGAGGAGGCGGCGCTCGCCGCCGCCGAGGAGCGCTGCCTGGCCGACGCGGAGGCCCGCGCACGCCGCCGCGCCCGCGACGCGCTCCGACGCGCCGCCGAGGACGTCCGCCTCACCGCGGCACTGGAGGCCGAGATCCTGCGCCTGTTCCCCGGCTGCCCACCCGAGCGGGCCCATGACATCGCGGTCCACACCTCGGTGCGCGGCAGCGGCCGGGTCGGCCGCACCGCGGCGGGCCGCGCCCTGGACGAGGAGGCGGTGACGGCGGCGGTCCGCGCCTCCGTACGCCACCTGGACACGCCCTACGACGAACTCCTGATGTCCAGGGTCCCGCGCAACCGGGCCCGGGCGCGGGTGGCGGCACGGGTCGCGGGGGTGCTGGAGGGGTGGGCCGCGGGGCGGGCGTAGCGCTTGGAGGCGGTCCGTCGAGCGGCGCGCTTCTCACCGACGACCCGTCCGGCAGGTCCGGGCCCCATGGATGACGGTGTGACGTCTTTCCTCATATGACGTGGTCTGCGGCTTCCGGATCAGTAAGCTGCACTTCCGGCTCTTGGGGAGAGAGCCGCAACATCCCGTGAAAGAGAGGGCAGTTCGGCTCTGCCCGTACCGCCCTCGCGTCCCGTGGGGGGATCTCGCGTGCACGAAATGGCCAAGGGTTCCAACGTCAGCCTGTCCTCGCTCAGCGAGCACGCCGACTCGGTGATGGTGAGTCTGAGCTGGAGCAGTCCCAGCGGCGAAGGCGACGCCGATGTCTCCGTACTCCTGCTCGGCGCCGACGGGAAGGTCCGCGGCAGCGGCGACTTCTACTTCTACAACAACCCCACCGCCGCCGACGGCAGTGTGCAGCTCCTGGGATCGACTCCCACCGAGAACGGCACCGAGGACCGCATCCGGCTGGATCTCACGCCGCTCCCCGCCGACGTGGACCGCGCCGTCATCGCCGCGAGCCGGCACCGACGAGCCCCTTTCGGCGAGTTGGAGGGCATTCGGCTCACCCTCAAGGACGGCTCGGGCGACGACGTCCTGGGATTCTCCATCGACGACGCGACCGTGGAGAGCGCCTTCGTCTTCGGTGAGATCTACCGGCGCAACGACGAGTGGAAGTTCCGGGCCGTCGGCCAGGGCTACGAGACCGGTCTGGCGGGGCTGGCCACCGACTACGGCATCGAGGTCGACGAGGACGACGACCCGGACGACGGGACCGTCAGTGCGGTCGAAGCCCAGGATGTCGGCGCACGGGACGCCGAGGAGCACGGTCCGGCCGCCCCCTCGCTCGGCGGGCGGCCGGTCGTGGCCGGGACAGCGGCCGTCGCGGAGCCCGTCGCCGCACCCCTTCCCATCCCGGCGCCCCGGGGACCGGAGCCGACAGCCCCTGCCCCGGCGCGCCGGGTGCGTACGGCCAAGCAGAAGGTCACCCTCCCCCGGACGGTGAAGCCCTCCCTGGCGGAGAACGACAGCTGGCGGACAGCCCGTCTCTTCCCCGCCTCCTCGCTCAAGAGCGACCGTGAGCGCGAAGTGCGGGCGACATCCATCCTGTTGTCGGTGATGGCCCAGGTCCCCGAGTTCGGGCGTCGGCTCACCGCCGCCTTCGGCGCGCCCGCCGGACGCATGGAGACCTTCACCGAGGTTTCGCTTCCCCACGGCGAGAGCCCGAAGCGCCCTGACGGGATCCTCCGTGTGGAGCGGGCCGGGAAACTGTGGACCGCTCTCGTGGAGACGAAGACGAACGGCAACGCGCTCAAGCCCGAGCAGATCCAGGACTACATGGACATCGCCTCACGCCGCGGTTACGAGGCCGTCATCACGCTCTCGAACGACGTGGCCCTCGAAGGAAGCCCTCTCGTCGACGTGAAGGTCGACGGACGGCGCAAGCACAAGGTCACGCTGTGGCACCTCTCCTGGGCCGAGGTGACCCAGCAGGCGCAGATGCTGCTCCGCCACGAAGGCGTGCGCCAGGAGTCGCACGCCTGGCTGTTGCAGGAACTCCTCCACTACCTCCAGCACGAGAACTCCGGTTGCCACGGCTTCCAGAACATGGGCCCGGCCTGGGTCCCGGTGCGCAACGGGATCGACGAGGAGACCCTGTCGCCGGGCGACCCCCGGACGGTGCAGGTCGTGGAGAGCTGGGAGCGGCTGGTACGCCAGGTCTGCCTCCGCATCGGCGGGGAACTCGGCGCCAAGGTCGTACCGGTCCAGCGTGCCAAGCGCGGAACCGACCCGCGGGCGCGGCGCATCGAGGTGGCGGACCGGTTCTGCGTGGACGGAAAGCTGGACGCCGAGATCCGGATCGACGGCGTACCCGGCATTCTCGCCATCAGTGCCGACCTGCGCATGGGCAGGCTGCGGACCTCCATCGAGGTGGCCGCCCCCGAGCAGGGCTACCCGCTCTCCTGGGTGAAGCGGCTGATGAAGCAGCTCAGCGAAGCGCCGGCGGACCTCCATGTACAGACACTGCTGGAGGGCGAAGTGGCCGGGCCGCGCGGAACCTTGGAGAAGCTCCGGCTGGAGCCGGGAGACCTGCTCGCGAAGGGACCGGAGCGCATCACCGGATTCCGGCTGTCACTCTCCAAGAGCGTCGGCAATACCCGCGGCAACTCCGAGAGCGGCTTCATCCGCAGTGTGGACGCGGCGGTCGACCGCTTCCACACCACGGTCGTGGCCAGGCTGGACCAGCGGGCCCCCCGGCGCCCCAAGTCCGCGCCGATGCTGGAAGCCACCGCCTGACCTCCCCTTCCCTCGGCGATGGTTCAACGGTCCGACCGGGCTTCCAGCACCGCCACCGGGTCCGTCGCCGGTATCCCCCGGGGCCACCAGTCCTCCCTCCCCGGGTCGGACTCGTACACGTACCAGAGGCCGTCGCGGCCGTAGCGGAGCTGGGTGGCGGCGGTGGAGAGGTGGTTGCGCCAGGGGCGGAAGCCGGGGTGGCCGGCGGCCGTCAGGGCGGGGCGGGCGCGGTCGAACGGGCCCGCCGGTGGGTCCCAGGGGGCTTCCAGGACGGCGAGCGCCGCCGGTCCGCCCTGGCGCCAGGCGGCCACCGCGCGGGCCAGGTCGGTCGGTGTGCGGCCGGTGGCCCGGGACAGCGCCGCGTACAGCGCCCGGGTCGTGGAGGTCACGCCGGAGCCGGGGTGCGCCGCCGCAAGGCGGACCGCGTCCTGCCAGGTCGACAGGCGCGCGATCGGGTCCTCGCCGGTGGTCAGCAGGGCGTGCGCCCGGGCCGCCGCCTCCGTCGCCAGCAGGTCGAGCGCGAGCGGGTCGGGGGCGCCCTGGAGGGTGGGGAAGGCCGGCGGATGACCCGCGCGCTCCGGGGGCGGGAAGGGGGGCGGCAGCTCGGGCCGGGTGCCGGACCGGACCGCCTCCCGGGCGGCGACGGTGGGCAGTTCGGGCGCGGGCGTCCGCCGCTCCACGGCCGACAGGGCGGTGTTGCGGCGGGCCAGCGCGGCGAGCGTCTCCTGCTCGCCCCGGCCGCGCATCAGCAGCAGGACGAACGGGTCCTCGTCGAGGAGCCGGGCCGTCTGGTAGCAGAGCGCCGCCGCGTGCTTGCACGGATAGCCGTCGTCGGGGCAGGAGCAGTCCGGGACCAGGTCGCCGGAGGCGGGCAGCAGGTCGACCTGGTCGGCGAGGGCGTGCGGCAGGTCCTTGTCGAGCAGCGCCGCGATGTGGGAGGGGTTCCGCGCGGCCGTGTCGAGGAAGTCCTCCCACGCCCGGTCGGGCAGGGTGCGCAGGCGCAGTTCCGTACGGTACGGGCGGGGGCGGGAGCCGTGCACGTACGCGGTGATGCGGCCGGGCGTGACGGTGATCGCGTCCACATGGCCCGCCTCCGCGTACCTGCGGCCGCGGGCCAGCCGGGCCGGGTCGAGAGCGAGGCTCTCCAACGCCTCGATCCAGGCCCCGCCCCACCAGGTGCCGGTCCGCTCCGACCGGGCACCCAGGGCCGGGAACGTGCGGCGGCGGTCGTCGTACCGGGTCGCCGGGAGCGGGCTCATACGGGCCTCCTTCCGGGGGCGGGGTGGTCGGAGCCGGGCGCCGGGTGCCCGCCTGCCGGATGGCCGTGCGGGCGCGCGGGGGCGCCGCCCGTCGTGCGCGCGGGGGCGCCTGCCGTGGGCGCGGGCCGCTCGGGGCGCGGGTATCCGTTCACGCGCTCCTCCGCAAGGAGATGAGGTCCGCCAGCTCGCGGTCGGTGAGCTCGGTCAGGGCGCTCTCGCCCGAGCCCAGGACCGCGTCCGCCAGCGCGCGTTTCGCGGCGAGCATCTCGGCGATGCGGTCCTCCACGGTGCCCTCGGCGATCAGACGGTGGACCTGCACCGGCTGGGTCTGGCCGATGCGGTAGGCGCGGTCGGTGGCCTGCTCCTCCACGGCCGGGTTCCACCAGCGGTCGTAGTGGACGACATGGCCCGCGCGGGTGAGGTTGAGGCCGGTGCCGGCCGCCTTCAGGGAGAGGATGAAGACGGGGACCTCGCCGGACTGGAACGCGTCCACCAGCCGGTCCCGCTCCGCCACCGGCGTCCCGCCGTGCAGGAGCTGGGAGGGGACTCCGCGCGCGGTGAGGTGCGCGGAGAGCAGCCGGGCCATCGACACGTACTGGGTGAAGACCAGGACCGAGCCGTCCTCGGCGAGGATCGTGTCGAGCAGCTCGTCGAGGAGGGTGAGCTTGCCGGAGCGGGCGTGCAGCCGGGGCGCCGTCTCCTTCAGGTACTGCGCGGGGTGGTTGCAGATCTGCTTGAGGGCCGTCAGCAGCTTCATGATGAGGGCTCGGCGGGCGATGCCCTCGGCGGCCTCGACCCCGGCCATGGCCTCCCGGACGACCGCCTCGTAGAGCGAGGCCTGTTCGCGGGTGAGCGGGACGGGGTGGTCGGTCTCCGTCTTGGGCGGCAGCTCGGGCACGATGCCCGGGTCGGACTTCTTCCTTCGCAGGAGGAAGGGGCGGACCAGCCGGGCCAGCCGCTCGGCCGCCTGCGCGTCCTCGCCGTTCTCCACCGCGCGCGCGTGGCGGGCGCGGAACGACTTCAGCGGGCCCAGCAGCCCGGGAGTCGTCCAGTCGAGCAGGGCCCACAGCTCGGAGAGGTTGTTCTCGACCGGTGTGCCGGTGAGGGCGATCCGCGCGGGCGCCGGAATGGTGCGCAGGGCCTTCGCCGTCGCCGAGAACGGGTTCTTGACGTGCTGCGCCTCGTCCGCGACGACCATTCCCCAGATGTGCGCGGCCAGTTGGGGTGCGCTGCCGCGCATCGTGCCGTACGTGGTGAGGACGAAGCCGCCCTCCGTGTCCGCGAGGCTCCGGTCGCTGCCGTGGAAGCGCCGCACGGGGACGCCCGGGGCGAACCGGGCGATCTCCCGTTGCCAGTTGCCGAGCAGCGAGGCCGGGCAGACCACCAGGGTCGGCTCGGGACGCGCGCGCCGCAGATGGAGCGCGATCACGGTGATCGTCTTGCCCAGGCCCATGTCGTCCGCGAGGCAGCCGCCGAGGCCGAGCGAGGTCATCAGGTCCAGCCAGGCGAGGCCGCGCAGCTGGTAGTCGCGGAGGGTGGCGTCCAGGCCGGGGGGCTGGACCGCGGCCCGCGGACCCTGGGTGAGGCGGTCGCGCAGCACGGCCAGCGCGCCGGTCGGCACCGCCTCCACCGTCTCGCCGTCGACCTCGGCGGTGCCGGTGAGCGCGACGGACAGCGCGTCCACCGGGTCGAGCAGCCCCAGGTCGCGCTTGCGCGCCCTGCGCA
Source organism: Streptomyces sp. NPDC005878 (assembly GCF_040629815.1). Classification (NCBI taxonomy): domain Bacteria; kingdom Bacillati; phylum Actinomycetota; class Actinomycetes; order Kitasatosporales; family Streptomycetaceae; genus Streptomyces; species Streptomyces sp. NPDC005878. The sequence continues at coordinate 182,226 of NZ_JBEXWK010000007.1, read as the reverse complement.
CGAGCTCGGGGTCGGCCACCACCCACTGGCCGCGCAGCCGCACGATCGGGCGGTGGGCCTCGGCGAGCGTGTCCATCTCGGACTGGCTGAGCGGCTCGCCGCCGAGCGCCAGCTCCCAGTTGAACGCGAGCAGCTCCCCCGCGTCGAAGAACGCCGTGCCGTCCGTTGCCGAACCCGGCGCGGGGCGGACGACAGCGGTGGCGCTCAGGGTGCGGGCCAGCTCACGCGGCCAGTGCACGGCGACGCCCGCCGCGTCCAGGCGGGTCGCGGCGGAGCCGAGCAGGTCGTACAGCTCGCTCTCGGTGAGCGCCAGCACGTCCGGCACCGGCCGCTCCAGGAGCAGCCCCAGCGGCGGCCACACCCGCGCGGCCCGGCGCAGCGCGAGGAGGGCGTCGATCCGCGCGCGCGGTCCGAACGCCTCGGGCCGCTGCCCCTCCCACAGCTCGGCCGCGTCGACGACCAGGGTGGGGTCGGCGAGGCTGTGGACCTGGACGATCGCGGAGCCCGCGCGCCGGGCGTCCTCCTCGTCGCCGCTGTCGAACAGCCCGTACCCGGACAGGTCCAGGCGCAGGGAGACCCGCACGCCCGCGTCCATGCCCGCCGCCGCCTCGGCCGCCCAGACGCGCGCGCCGGGCAGGTGCTGGGGCGCGGCCGCCGCGAACGCCGGGCCCACCGCGTGGGCGGCGGCCGGGGTGCGCGGCAGGCCGTCCGCCACCGCGTCCAGGAACGCGCGCACCAGCGCCTCGGGGTCGGGCAGCCGCAGCGGGCCCCGGCCGGGCACCGGCACTCCGTAGGCCTCGTACGGCATGGCGGCGGCGATGGCGCGGAGCTGGGCGATGTCGTCGGCGTCCAGGGGGCCGGCCCGCCAGGCGTCATGGTCGGTGCCGGTCAGGCCGGGCAGCAGCCTGCCGCGCGCGACCAGGTGCAGGGCGTGCAGCGCGGCGGCGCCCCAGCAGGCGGCCGCGGGGTGAGCGGCGGGGTGGTGCCGGGCCCGGACGAGCAGGGGGAGCGCCTCGGTGACGGGCAGCAGACGGGCCATGACGACACGCCGTGCGGCGCCGCCGCCGTGGCGCCGCACCACGGTCAGCTCGGCGACCTCCCCCACGCCGCCCTCCTCGCCGGGCAGCGGGCCGCCCGCGGGGTCCCAGAAGGCGACCTTGCCCTCACGGGGCAGTCCCGCGGGCAGGAACACCGCCGCCGCGGACACACCGGGCCGCGCCGTGGGCGGCGGCGTCCGCTCGGATCGCGTCATGTCAGGTCACCTCCCCTCGTGCGCAGGGCCGTGGATCAGCGCGTCGTCCGCGACTGCTCTACGACCTTACGGGCGGGGTCTGACAATCGGGCACCGCGCCTCAGCGCACCCCCTCCCACAAGGCACGTTCCGCCGGACGCGGGTCCCGGACCAGCTCGGTCGGGGTGCGGGGCGAGCCGCCGAAGACCATCGTCGTACGGGTCGTGCGGTCGTAGGCGTCCCAGCCCGGGTCGCCGGTCGCCGCGAAGGCGGCCCACGCGCCGTGCATCGCGTCCGCGAGATCCTGCGGCGGCCGGTCGCCGAGCATCGGGGCGTACACGGGGTCGCGCAGGTTGTCGAAGACGAAACCGAGTTCGGCGCCGTGGCACGCGCCGAGCTCCCCGTCATACCGCGGCGAGCGCCAGGCGAACTCGTACACCCGTGTACCGGGGACGGACTCGGCGACGCGGATCGCCGGGATCCGGTAGAACCAGTCGGTCGCCATCGCGTCGAAGAGCTCGCCGGGCGCCGCGCCGGGACGGCCTCCGGCGTAGACGGGCAGTGCCTTGTCGGGGTCGAGGCCGTACGCCTCGGCCGTGCCGCGCAGCTTCCCTTCGCCCAGCAGGCGCAGCCGCTCGGTGGGAACCAGGAAGAGGCGGTACTCCTCCCGGTTGCTGCCGACGAGCAGGTCCACCCCGCAGTCGGCGGATGGCAGCGGCAGGGCGTCCAGGACGGGCTCGAAGGGCATCATGTTGAGCACCGCCTCGCCCCACAGCCGCGGGTCCGGGCGGGCGCCCACCGCGGCCCGCAGTCCGGCCTGGGCGGGCAGCAGCCGCGCGAAGGGCACGCGGGTGAACGCCTCGGTCAGCGCCGTCCCGGTCGCCTCGATGCCCAGCTCGGCCGCGAAATGTGCGGTGATCAGGTCGGCCGTGGCGGGCCGCAGGAAGTGGTGGGCGGCGCCGCTCTGGAGGATCGCCCGGCGGAACAGTCCACGCGCGCGGGGCAGCGCGAGCAGGACGCCGATGCTCATCGCGCCCGCCGACTCGCCGAACACGGTCACGCGGTCCGGGTCGCCGCCGAAGCCCTCGATGTTGTCGCGCACCCACTCCAGGGCGGCGATCTGGTCGAGCAGCCCCCGGTTGTCCGGACGGCCCGGCAGCCGCAGGAAGCCGTCCGTTCCGAGGCGGTAGTTGACGTTGACGCAGACCACGCCGTCGCGCGCGAAGGCGGTGCCGTCGTACGCGGGGCCCACGCCGGATCCGTTGGAGAACGCGCCGCCGTGCAGCCAGACCATCACCGGCAGACCGCCGCCGGGGCCGGGGTGCGGGGTCCAGACGCTGAGGTTGAGGCAGTCCTCGCCCTGGCCGCCGTCGGCGTCCGGGATCAGGGCGTCCATGGGCGGGGCGTACGGGGCCCTGGGCGCCGAGGGGCCGTGCTCGAAGGCGTCCCGTACGCCCTCCCAGGAAGCGGCCGGAGCCGGTGCGCGAAACCGCAGCGGGCCGAAGGGCGGGGCCGCGTAGGGAATGCCCAGGAAGGCCGTCACCGCCTCGCTCACGGCCCGGCCGCGCACCAGGCCCTGTCGCGTCGCGCACACGCGCGTGGCGGACGGCTCGGCCGGTTTGCGCGGCGCCACGGACCCGGTGGGTCCCTCGGGCCCGGTCGGTGCCATGGGCTCGGCCGGGTTGGGCGCCCCGGCCTCGGCCGGCTTGATCGGTTCCACCGGCCTGATCGGTCCCACCGGCTTGATCGGTTCCATCCGCGCCTCAGACTCCTTCGGCCAGCGTCTCCAGCAGGGCGGCGCCGAACTCCTCGGGGCGTTCGACGTGCACCGCGTGCCCTGCGCCGGGCACCGTGATCTCTCGTACCGCGCCGCCCACGCGCGCGTAAAGGGCGAGAACATGCCGTGTCTGGGCGATCATGGGCTGCGCCGGGGTGCCGTCCCAGCCCGGCACCGCGCCGATCGCGCCCAGATGGGCGAGGTCGAAGAGCGAGGTGTCGGAGACGATCACGTCGTCCTCGCCGCGCACCCAGGTCACCGGTGGCTTCGCGGGGAGCCCGGCGAGAGCGGTGTGCAGGTCGTCGAGGCGGAAGTGGGTCGGGGCGAGGCAGTTGAGCACCCCGCGCGTGCCCGGGGCGACGCCGGGCCAGGCCTCGCTGGGCCTGCTGTCACCGGGGTAGTGGTCATCGCCGAGCCGGGTGCTCAGCATCGCCTCCACGTAGTCGTCCTCCCGGTCCGGCCGTACCGGCGGCCGGACGTAGCAGCGCGCGAGCACGCTGCGGGGCGAGAGCGGTGACTCCTCGCCCCGGTCGCCCTCCGCCAGCCGCCGCACGAACTCGGGGCTTGCGGTGCCACCGCCCGAACCGGCCCCGTCCGGCGCGTTGAGGCGGCCCTCCACCCCCCTGGTGCCGCCGAAGCCGTACGGGGACACCGGGTTGACGAGTGTCAGTGACCGCACCAGGGCGGGCCGGTCCCGCATGTGTTGCAGCACCACACCGCCGCCCATGGACCAGCCAACGAGGTGTGCGCGCTCCATATGCAACGCCTCAAGGAGTGCCGCCAGGTCGTCGGCGTAGTCGCGCAGCCCACGGGTGGCGTCCACCGGCAGCGGATCGGTGCCGCCGAACCCGCGCAGGTCGACCGCGACCGGGCGGTAGCGCTCGGGCAGGGCGAGCATGGCGTCCTGCCAGAAGGCGGACGAGGAGACGTTTCCGTGCACGAAGACGACCGGCTCACCCGCGTTCCTGGAGGCGTCCTCCAGGATGTGCTGGGTGAGCCGGGCGGTCGGTACCCGGCGTGCGGTGAGCGGGGGCATACGGGCCGTCCTTCGACTTCGGGCTCTCCTGCGGAGGCAGTGGTACGGATGCGGCGGGACGGTGAGGGCTCAGCCCAGCCAGGTGGCGACCTGGGCCTGCGAGGCGCTGTCCCAGCCCAGTTCGAGGTGGTTGGCGCCGGTCACGGTCGCCTTGCCGCCGACGGTGGCGACACCGGTCGTGTCGAGCGCGCTGGAGACGAAGACGACGCCGTCGCTCGGGCCCCGGTTCTCGTTGAAGATGCCCACGACGTCGGGCGAGCCGCCCGCCAGCAGGTACGTGGTGACGGAGGCGGGGACTCCGGCCCGCTGCAACGGGGCGACGAGCGAACCCGCGTCGATGGCCGGCTGGATGCCGTCGCCGGCCGTGTAGAAGCCCTGGCCTCCGTAGTACGTCGTGTACCAGTCCTGCGCCGCCTGGTCGACGCCGTACACGCCGTCCCAGCGGGCCAGCATCTGTCGCTGCCCGGGGTAGTCGTCGTAGCCGCCGGAGGGCGTCATGGAGAACTCGGGGTGCGCGGTGTAGGTCCCGTAGCAGGTCATCCGGGAGTGCGGAGAGGGCGCGTTGATCTTGCCGCCGCACTCCGGCCAGATCGAGAAGTCGTGCGCCCAGCCGTGGGCGTACGGGTAGTCGAAGCCGCCGTTGGGGCCGCCGAGCGTGATCAGCTTCCGTACGTCACCGGCATAGGCGCGCCCCCAGGCCGGCTTGAGGGACGAGACGTACGCGCGCGCGGAAAGCTCCCCCTTGCTCCAGCCGACCAGATCCACGCGGGCGACTCCCAGCTTCGCCCTGATGAGGGCGACGGCGTCCCCGACGGCCTGCGCCTGCATCAGGTTGTCGCCCTGCTTGTGGGCGAAACCGATGGCGAAGACACGGTGACCACGGGCCGCGAGGTACTGCATCATCCCGGTCGAGGGGCACGACAGGGCGCCGCAGCCGTAGCCGCCGGACTCGCCGGGGTTGGCCCAGGCCCGGTCGGCGGAGTCGTTGGCGCCGTGCACCAGCAGGACGGGGGTGGCCTTGGCGCCGGTGTTCCAGCCGGGCGCCGAGTAGAGCAGGAAGCGGTCCGAGGTGGGGCGGGCGACGCCTCCGAAGTACGTGACCCGGACGCCGTCCTGGTTGCCCCGCCCGTCCGGCGGATAGCCCTCGGCGCCGGCCGTCTGGAAGCCCGGGGTGGTGTCGCGGTAGCGCTCGACCCTCTCCCAGCCGTTGGTGACCGTGCCGGAGCCGTAGGAGGCTTCCAGGGACAGGTACGAGGGCGGGGCGGCGGTGCCGCTCCCCGCGGCCGTGGCCCCGGCGGTGGCGGTGCTTGTGGTGACGGCCGTGCTTCCGGCGCTGGCGGCCCCTCCGGACGCCAGGAGCGCGCCGAGTGCCGCTGTCACGGCCAGAGCCGCTCTCCATCCCCCACGGTGTCTGCTGCGCACGTCCGGGCCCCCTTGCCTAGGCTGATCTGGCTACGACCCTGACGCTAGGCAGGCGGTACGGGAGTACGGGATGTGTGCGCACCACATAAGCGGACCGGCGGGTATGGGGACGCTCACATGGGGAGCCATCGGCCGGGGCCGCAGGGGGCGGGTCGCCCGGCCGGCCGCGCACGGGATGCCCGGGTGGCGCCGAGCGGGCAGGGTGACGGTACTGACCGCCGTACCACCCGCCGTACTCCGTACAGACGAGGACCGCCCATGTCCGTGCCTGTGTCCCCGCCCGCGCCGCGCCCCTCCGAGCCGTCCCCGTCCGCGGCCCGGCGCTCCCCCCGGCCGCGATCGGCGTCCGCCGGGCGGCTCGCCCTCACCGGCGGGGCCGCGCTCCTCACGCTCGCCGCCTCGGCCTGCGCCAACCTCGACCGTACGGCGGTCGGCACCTTCTCGTACGCGACGTCGGCGGAGCGGGTCGTCAAGATCGGCAGTCCGCCCGTCAAGGGCTGCCACCGGATGGCGCCGACGGGTGCGACGACTGTCCACAACAACACGCTGGCGGACGTCCGCCTGTACCGGACCCTCGACTGCCGCGGCAAGGAGATGACGTACGTCCCGAGCCGCCTCGGCGACAACATCGCGCCCAACACACCGCCCTGGCGCAGCTACGCGTTCGTGCACTGACGGCGCGGGGGCCACTGCCCGGCACCATCCCGCCCGTCCGGCCGCCGGGTCACAGCTCGAACCATCCGTGGCCGCCGTACCAGTGCCCGCCCGCGAGCAGATGGCCCGCGACCGCGCGTTCCACGGCCGTCCGCTGGAGCAGGGTCTCCACGGGCAGGTCCGGATCCCCGAAGACGAAGAAGACCGGAGTTCCGTCGTCCGGTTCCGTCTCCCGGTACGGGATGTGGAACCGGCGCTGGAAGCGGACGATGTTCGACTGCTCGGGCAGGTATCTGTCCAACTGTGTGTCCAGCAGCCATGAGTGGCAGACGGCGACGCGATAGGACTCCTCCGGGTAGTGGAGCGCGAAGAAGTCCTTGGCCAGCGCGAGGGAGGCATCGCACGCCTCGGGCGTCAGCGGTCCGCGGCAGCCCGGGACGTGGATGCTGAGGCAGGCGTCTCCGGGGCCGAGCGGCAGCCCGGCGGCCCGCACCGCCTCTCCGGTGCGCCGGCCAAGCCGGGCGCGCTGGAACTGAAGCCGTCCCAGCTGGTAGAGCTCACCGCGAAAGTGGTGCCAGAGCCAGTGCGGCGCCATCAGGCCGGTGCTGCCGTGGCGCCGGCGGGTGAGGGCGAGACAGCGTCCGAAGTCGGCGAGGGTGCGGCGGGCGATGTCCGCGGGCACGGCCCGTTCCTCGTGGTACGCGCGCGTATGCGGCAGTGCGGCGAGCAGGGTGAGGACGGGGAAGAGGCGCCGGACCGCCGCCCCCGGGCCCCCTTGCGAGCCCCCCAGGTCCTGCGGAACCGGGGGAAGGTCCGGCTGGAATCCCACGTTCCCGATCTCGCGGACGAGCGCCCGCACGGACTCCCCCAGCAGCCTGCGGGCGTCCGGGTCGCTCTCCACCCGCCGCGCGACGCCCACCAGTTCGTCGATGTCCTCGTGCGGCACGGCGAGGTCGAGCAGCATCTCGGGCAGCTCGTCCCCCGCCGGTAACCGGGCGTCCTCGTCCACCATGCGCGTCACCCTATGCGGGACTCGGGTGAGGAAGGGGCGGATCACCCCAGAAGCCGGCTCCCACCGGACCGCTCGAACCAGCCACCCCATGGGTAAAATTTCCCTGGAAGAGGCGATGACCATGCGCACTGGGAGTGAACCCTCGACCGCACGCAGTCCGCTGCGGATGCGGTTCTGGCTGAGCGTGTGGGGTCTGATCTGGGCCCTGGCGGGCACGGCGGGCTTCGCCCTGGAGGGCCGCCCCGGGTGGACGGCCGCGTGCGCGGCCCTCGCCCTGCTGGTCACCGTCGACCTGGCGATGATCGTTCACCACATCCACCAGGGACCTCACTACCAGCCGGGCCCGGACATCCCCCCGTACGAGCCGCCGCGACGGCGTTAGCCCTCGTCCGTGTCGAACCGGGCCGCCTCCACGTACTCCGGCTTGGGGTCCAGGGCGGCGGCGAGGCGGAAGTGGCGGACGGCCTGGTCGGGCCGGGCCGTCCGTTCGTAGGTGCGGGCCAGGGCGAAGTGGGCGAAGGCGTTGTCCGGTTCGCGCTCCAGGACCAGCTGGAACTCCAGCTCCGCCGCGCGCAGTTGCGCCGAGGCGAAGAACGCGCGGGCGCGCAGGAGGCGGGCGGCGGTGTTCTCCGGGTGGGCCGCGATGACCGAGTCGAGGAGCTTCACCGCGCCGCGAGGATCCCGGGCGGCCAGCAGCTGCTCCGCCGCGCGGAAGTCGATGACGTGCGTTTCCGGGGTGCTCTCGGCCACGGTCGAGTCCTTTCCCTCGCTGCGCGTTGACAACGCACTGCCCAGTTCCCCTATTCCGTACTCCTTCCCTCCGTCGCGGAGTGCGAGGCCCGCTCACAGCGCGGCGACCGCCAGGATCAGGCCCACTGCCACTACGGCGGCTCCCGCCGCTATGAACGTACGGTCGAGGCCGGTTCGTTCCCGGCCCAGCAGAACGACCTCGCGCGGGTCGGCCGGGTCGTAGGAGAGGTGGACGCGGCCGCCGGGCGTCAGCGGCTCGCGGCGCGTGGGCGGTACGGGGGACGGCAGCTCCAGGACGCGGCCGTCGGCCGTCTCGTACTGGAGGAGGGGGCGCCCGGACCCGGGCGGGGCGGGCTTGACCAGCGCCCAGACGGCGTCGCCCGCCGCCGCAAGGCGCCGGGTCTCGCGCAGTCCGTACGCACCGGCCAGCAGCGCCACCAGCCCGCCGAAGACCGTGAAACCCGCCAGTACGAAGAGCACACCGGGATCGTAATCCCGGGAGGCGCGGCGGGGCGGCGATTTGAGACTTCCCGCCGACGGAGCCTAGCGGGCGTCGGCGCGCTCCACGAGCTCGGCCCACACCTCGGCGACCTGCGGCTCCAGCGCCTCCAGGGGGCCGTCGTTGTCGATGACCAGATCCGCGACGGCGAGGCGCTGTTCACGCGTCGCCTGGGCCGCCATCCGGGCCTCGGCCTCGGCCTTCGCCATGCCGCGCAGCCGGGTCAGCCGGTCGAGCTGGGTGGCGGGCGCGGCGTCGACGACCACCACGAGGTCGTACAGGGGCGCCAAGCCGTTCTCGGTCAGCAGCGGGACGTCGTGGATCACGACCGAGTCCGGGCCCGCGGCCGCCTCCAGCTCCGCCGAGCGCGCGCCCACCAGCGGATGGACGATGCCGTTCAGGACCGCGAGCTTCGCGGGGTCGGCGAAGACGATCGCGCCCAGGGCGGGACGGTCCAGGGTGCCGTCCGCCGCGAGGATCCCGCTGCCGAACGCCTCGACCACCGCCGCCAGACCCGCTGTTCCGGGCTCGACGACCTCTCGGGCGATCTTGTCGGCGTCGATCAGCACCGCCCCGTAGGAGACGAGCATCCGCGACACTTCGCTCTTGCCGGCGCCGATTCCGCCGGTCAGGCCCACCTTCAGCATGAGCGGCAGCCTAGGGGATGCCGCCCGCGCCATCGGTAAGAGGTCCGCGGGCGGCGCGACCCGCGGACCTCTCGCCGACTACGGCGGTCAACGCCCGGCCCTCGTCAGAGGTCTCCCTCGCGCTCCGCGAGGAACCGCTCGAACTCCCGGCCCAGTTCGTCGGCGGACGGCAGGTCCGCCGGTTCGGCCACCAGGTTGCCCCGGGTCTCGGCGCCCGCGACCGCGTCGTACTGGTGCTCAAGTCCCTGCACCAGCGTGACGAGTTCCTCGTCGCCCTCGCCGATCTGGCGCTCGATCTCCGTCTGGGTGCGCTGCGCCTCGGTGCGCAGCCCGTGGGCGATGCTCGGCAACACCAGGCCGGTGGCGGCCGTGATCGCCTCCAGGGCGGTCAGCGCCGCGTCCGGGTAGGCCGAGCGCGCCACGTAGTGCGGGACGTGCGTGGCCACGCCCAGGACGTCGTGCCCGGCCTCCATCAGGCGGTACTCGATCAACGACTCGGCGCTGCCGGGCACTTGCGCCTCGTCGAAGGGCGAGCGGTGACCGGGCATCAGATCGGTGCGGTTGCCGTGCGGTGTGATGCCGACGGGGCGGGTGTGCGGAACGCCCATCGGGATGCCGTGGAAGTTGACCGAAAGGCGTACGCCGAGGCGCTCCACGATCTGCCGTACGGCGACCGCGAACCGCTCCCACTCCACGTCCGGCTCGGGGCCCGACATCAGCAGGAACGGCGCGCCCGTGGCGTCCTGCACCAGGCGCACCTCGATCGCGGGCGTCTCGAAGTCGGCCCAGCGGTCCCGCTTGAAAGTCAACAGCGGTCGGCGGGCGCGGTAGTCGACGAGTCTGTCGTGGTCGAAGCGGGCCACCACCTGGTGGGGCAGGCTGTCCAACAGCTTCCCGACGATCTGCTCGCCGGTCTCACCCGCATCGATGTATCCGTCGAAGTGGTACAGCATGACCAGGCCGGCCGACTCCTGCGCGAGCGCCATGTCGACGACTGCGAGGCCCTTCGGCTCCCATTCGTACAAACCCTGCGGATCAAGCACGATTACCGCTCCTCCTCGTGTTCGTAGGGAAGAACGCCCCATGCGACAGCGGCATTCCCGCGCGCGTCCGTTTCACATGCTGTTCTCACTGCGGCCGGTACGGGACCCCGGCCGCGATTTCCGGCCGCTGGTCCGGACCGCGACATGCCCACGAGGAAGGCGTCCCGAAGGACCATGGGGCGGGAACGAGGTAAGGCCCGCTCCCCCATGGGGAGCGGGCCTTACCTTTCGGCTATCTACCGACCGGGGTCAGAGCGTCAGCTCTGGCCACCCGCCAGCTTCTCGCGCAGGGCAGCCAGGGCCTCGTCCGACGCCAGGGCGCCGGAGTTGTCGTCCGACTCCGAGGAGTACGAACCACCCGAGATGCCGGCACCGGCGTTGCCACCGGCGGCCGGGGCGGCAGCGCCCTCGGCAGCGGCGGCCTCGTCGGCCTCGCGGGACTTGATGACCTGGGCCTGGTGCTGCTCGAAGCGCTGCTGCGCCTCGGCGTACTGGCCCTCCCACGCCTCGCGCTGGGTCTCGTAGCCCTCGAGCCAGTCGTTGGTCTCGGGGTCGAAGCCCTCGGGGTAGATGTAGTTGCCCTGGTCGTCGTAGGACGCGGCCATGCCGTACAGGGTCGGGTCGAACTCGACCGACGCCGGGTCGGCACCGAAGGACTCGTTGGCCTGCTTCAGGGACAGCGAGATCCGACGACGCTCGAGGTCGATGTCGATGACCTTGACGAAGATCTCGTCGTTGACCTGGACGACCTGCTCCGGGATCTCCACGTGGCGCTCGGCCAGCTCGGAGATGTGGACCAGGCCCTCGATGCCCTCGTCGACGCGCACGAACGCACCGAACGGAACGAGCTTGGTGACCTTACCGGGGACGACCTGCCCGATCTGGTGCGTACGGGCGAACTGCTGCCACGGGTCCTCCTGCGTCGCCTTCAGCGACAGGGAGACACGCTCGCGGTCCATGTCGACGTCGAGGACCTCGACGGTGACTTCCTGGCCGACCTCGACAACCTCGGACGGGTGGTCGATGTGCTTCCAGGACAGCTCGGAGACGTGCACGAGACCGTCGACGCCACCCAGGTCCACGAAGGCACCGAAGTTGACGATCGAGGAGACGACGCCGGAGCGGACCTGACCCTTCTGCAGGGTGGTGAGGAACGTCTGGCGAACCTCGGACTGGGTCTGCTCGAGCCAGGCGCGGCGGGACAGGACCACGTTGTTGCGGTTCTTGTCCAGCTCGATGATCTTCGCCTCGAGCTCCTTGCCCACGTAGGGCTGGAGGTCGCGGACACGACGCATCTCGACGAGAGAGGCCGGCAGGAAGCCACGGAGGCCGATGTCGAGGATGAGACCACCCTTGACGACCTCGATGACGGTACCGGTGACGATGCCGTCTTCTTCCTTGATCTTCTCGATCGTGCCCCAGGCACGCTCGTACTGAGCGCGCTTCTTGGACAGGATCAGACGGCCTTCCTTGTCCTCCTTCTGGAGAACCAGGGCCTCGATCTCGTCGCCGACCTTGACGACCTCGTTCGGGTCGACGTCGTGCTTGATCGAGAGCTCGCGGCTCGGGATCACGCCTTCGGTCTTGTAACCGATGTCGAGCAGGACCTCGTCCCGGTCGACCTTCACGATGACGCCGTCGACGATGTCGCCGTCGTTGAAGTACTTGATCGTCTCGTCGATCGCGGCGAGGAAGGCTTCCTCGTTACCGATGTCGTTGACCGCTACCTGCGGAGTGGTAGAGGTGGTCTCGGTGCTGCTCGTCATGTGGGAAAGGGCTCCGGTTACGGACAGAAAGTCGTAGGTACTGCCACGCCGAGAGCCCGTATCGCCTCTGCAGAAGCCGGACAGCCTGGGAAGCGCCTATCCGGGTCGGTCCGGATGGCGCCTCGACAACCGAGGGGACATACAACAGATGGAAGCGCGCCTGCTAGGTCTGAGGTGCGCAGGCTCGCAGCGCAACTTGTAGCATACGGGGGCAGCCGGACAGGGTCAATGCGCGAAGGCGCACACCCGGGGAGGATCCCCGCATTCCCGGCACAACTGAGGTTCTCCGAGGCCACGCTGACCCATAAAGGCCCAGCAGAAGTCGTTGGGCCGAACACGTGCTCGCGCTCTGCGCAAACTACAACGACGGACACGATGATCCAAGAGTACGAGGCCGAATACGAGCCGGACGCGACGCGGCGTGACGCCGACGACGCGGAGAGCAGCCGGGCGAGCCGGGGCTGGTGGGACCGGAACGCCGACGAGTACCAGACCGATCACGGAGCGTTTCTCGGGGACGACCGTTTCGTCTGGGGTCCCGAGGGGCTGGACGAGGCGGACGCGGCGTTGCTCGGCCCGGCGGAGTCGCTGAAGGGGCGGGACGTCCTGGAGATCGGCGCCGGGGCGGCCCAGTGCTCGCGCTGGCTGGCCGCCCAGGGCGCGCGGCCGGTCGCCCTGGACCTCTCGCACCGCCAGCTCCAGCACGCCCTGCGCATCGACGGCGGAACGATTCCGCTGGTGGAGGCGGACGCGGGCGCGCTTCCCTTCGCGGACGGCTCCTTCGACCTCGCGTGCTCCGCGTACGGAGCGGTCCCGTTCGTCGCGGACCCCGTACGGGTCTTCCGTGAGGTGCGGCGGGTGCTGCGTCCCGGCGGACGCTGGGTCTTCAGCGTCACGCATCCCATCCGCTGGGCGTTCCCGGACGAGCCGGGGCCGGAGGGGCTGAGCGTGGCGGCGTCCTACTTCGACCGCACGCCGTACGTGGAGCAGGACGAGGCCGGGCAGGCGGTGTACGTCGAGCACCACCGGACGCTGGGCGACCGGGTCCGGGACGTGGTGGCCGGCGGTTTCCGGCTGCTCGACCTGGTCGAGCCGGAGTGGCCGGCGTGGAACACGCAGGAGTGGGGCGGCTGGTCCCCGCTGCGGGGGAACCTGATCCCGGGCACGGCGATCTTCGTGTGCGAGCGGGACTAGACGCGTCCGTTCCCCGGCGGCGGAGGGCGCGACACCGCGGATGACGCCGATGACGCCGATGACGCGGACAACGCAGACACCGCAGATACCGCGGACGTCACAGCCCCTTTAGTCATACAAACCCACAAACCAGCTGGTCTGTGGATGACCGGAGACGGGGCCGGGCCGGGACGTACGAAACTGTGGTCGTGATCCGAACCGACGCGATCGAGCGTCTTCCCGTTCGCCATGCCGTGCCCGAGCTGCTGAGCGCACTCGACGGGCGCGGCACGGCGGTCCTGTCCGCGCCGCCGGGCACCGGCAAGACCACGCTGGTGCCGCTGGCGCTGGCCGGGCTGACCGGGGCCGGGCCGCGGCGGCGGGTGCTGGTGGCCGAGCCGCGGCGGATGGCGGTCCGGGCCGCGGCCCGCCGGATGGCCTGGCTGCTGGGCCAGGAGGTCGGCGACGCCGTCGGATTCTCCGTGCGCGGGGAGCGGCGCACCGGACCCGGCACGGTCGTCGAAGTGGTGACCACCGGCGTCCTGCTGCAACGGCTCCAGCGCGACCCGGAGCTCGCCGGGGTGGACGTGGTGCTGCTCGACGAGTGCCATGAGCGCCATCTCGACGCGGACACCGCGATCGCCTTCCTCGTGGACGTACGGGACGCCCTGCGCCCGGAGCTCCAGCTGATCGCGGCGTCCGCCACCAGCGACGCCGAGGCCTGGTCGCGGCTTCTCACCGTCGCCGACGGCTCGGGGCCCGCCCCGGTGGTGCGGAGTACGGGACAGGGACACGGGGCGGCGATCCGCTACGCCCCGCCGCCCGCCGGGATCCGCCCGGCCCACGGCACCTGGGTGGACCCGCAACTGCTGCGCCATGTCGCGGCGACGGTCCGGCTGGCCCTGGAGGAGCACGAAGGCGATGTGCTCTGCTTCCTGCCGGGCACCGGCGAGATCGCCCGGACGGCCGGGATGCTGGACGGGGTGGACGCGGAAGTCCTCCAGTTGCACGGGCGGGCTCCGGCGGCGGTCCAGGACGCGGTGCTGCGGGGCGGCGAGGGGCGTCGGCGGGTGGTCCTGGCGACCTCCGTGGCCGAATCCAGTCTGACCGTGCCGGGGGTACGGATCGTGGTCGACTCGGGACTGGCCCGCGAGCCGCGCGTGGACCACGCCCGGGGTCTCGGGTCGCTGGCGACCGTGTCGGTGTCGGACGCCGGGGCGACCCAGCGCCTCGGTCGGGCGGGCCGGGAGGCGTTCGGCACGGTGTACCGGTGCTGGGCACCGGCCGACGACGTCCGGCGCCCGCGCTTCCCCTCCCCCGAGATCAAGATCGCGGACTTGGCGTCCTTCGCCCTGCGGGCGGCGTGCTGGGGCGATCCGAGCGCACAGGGGCTGGCACTGCTCGACGCCCCGCCGGCCGGGGCGATGGCCGCGGCCCGTTCTGTCCTGACCGCGATCGGCGCGGTGGACGAGGACGGCCGGGCCACTGAGCGGGGCGTACGGATGGCGAGGCTCGGGGTGCATCCCCGGCTGGCCCGCGCGCTCCTCGACGGCGCGGCCGAGGTGGGCGCGCGCCGGGCGGCCGAGGTGGTGGCGCTGCTGAGCGAGGAGCCTCCGAGGGAGTACGGGGACGACCTGGCCGCGGCGTGGCGCACGGCTCGCCGGGGCGGCGACGGATACGGGGCGCGCTGGCGCCAGGAGGTACGGCGGCTGACGTCGGCGGTCACGGGGGCGGGTTCCCCGTCACCGTCCGCCGGGAACTCCGGCTCCGGAAGCCCGCCGGGGCCGGCATCCGGTCAGGGGCGGGCGCCCGGTGCGGATGCGGGGTCGGGGTCGGGGTCGGACGATGCCGTCGCCGGGCTGGTCACCGCGCTGGCGTTTCCGGAGCGGGTGGCCCGGGCTCGGGGCGAGGGCTCGTTCCTGATGGTGTCCGGCACCCGGGCCGAGCTGGGCCAGGGGTCCGGGCTGCGCAGTGCGGAGTGGCTGGCGGTGGCCGTGGCGGACCGACCGGTTCAGGCCGCCTCGGCGCGGGTGCGGCTGGCCGCGGTCGTGGACGAGGGCATCGCGCGGGCGGTGGCCGGACCGCTGGGGGCCGAGGGTGAGGAGGTGCGGTGGGAGGACGGCGACGTGGTCGCCCGTCAGGTGGCGCGGCTGGGCGCGGTGGAGCTGTCGGTGCGGCCGCTGAAGCAGCCCGACCCCGCTCTGGTGCGCCAGGCGCTCCTGGACGGCCTGGCGAGGGAGGGCACGGGGCTGCTGCGGTGGTCGCGGGATGCCGTGGGGCTGCGGGAGCGGTTGGCGTTCCTGCACCGGACGCTGGGCGAGCCGTGGCCGGACGTGTCGGAGGAGGCACTGCTCGCGCGGGCCGAGGAGTGGCTGGAGCCGGAGCTCTCCCGGGCACGGCGCCGGGCGGATCTGGGACGGCTGGACGCGGGGCAGGCGCTGACGCGGCTGCTGCCGTGGGCGGGCGGCGAGGCGGCGCGGCTGGACGAGCTGGCCCCGGAGCGCATCGAGGTGCCGAGCGGGTCGCGGATCAGAGTGGAGTACGGGGGCGCCCAGCCGGTGCTCGCGGTGAAGCTCCAGGAGATGTTCGGGCTGGAGGGGACGCCGGAGGTCGCCGGGGTGCCCGTGCTCATACATCTGCTGTCCCCGGCGGGCCGGCCCGCCGCCGTCACCGCCGACCTGGCGAACTTCTGGCGGGAGGGGTACCGGGCGGTCCGTGCCGAGCTGCGCGGGCGCTATCCCAAGCACCCCTGGCCGGAGGACCCCTCGCAGGCTCGGCCGACGCGCCACACCAACGCCCGGCTCAAACGCTGACCTGCGAAAACACGGGCGGGGCTCCCCTCGCGGCCGACGGGTGCCGGGTTCACGCGCCGACCGGCTCGGGTTCGGTGCGGGTGGTCGGGGCCGAGGTGTCGGGGCGGCGGCCGCGGGCCTCCAGCCACAGGGAGAGGGCGAGCAGGGCGGCGCCGAGTCCGGCGAAGCCCCAGGGAAGGTAGGAGGTGAGCAGCAGGACCAGGGTGCGGTTCTTCTTGATCAGCGCGACCGTGTGGTCGACGTAGTCCTCGCGCATCTTCACATGACCGGAGAAGGCGGTGATCTTGTCTTGGCCGAACAGAGCCGTGGCGTTGCGGAGCTCCTCCTGATGGATCTCCTCGCCGTTGACCGGTCCGCCGGTCACGGGGTCGATCCAGAACATCCGCTTGGTGGAGTACCACCGGGTCAGACCGGTCTGCTTGGCGACCTCGGGGGTGACGCCGAGGGGCATCGCCTTGGGGAAGGGGACCTGGGTCCAGGGGACGGTCTGCTCGAAGTAGTAGACCTTCAGGCCGTGGAAGGTCGTCGTGCCCCTGTAGTGGATGGGGGCGGTGGTGCGGGTCTGGGCGTCGAAGTACTCGTAGTCCCGCTTCTCGGTGAGGAAGGGCCACTTGAACTCCAGGCCCTCGCGCTTGACCGGGTCGCCGTCGACCATCTCGCCGGTGGCGTGGACGGGGGCCTGGCTGTGGGCGTCGAAGACATAGCGCTCGGGGATCTTGGAGACGAACTGGCCCTTGTCGTCGAGGACATACGTCAGCGAGTCCCATACGACGACGTCCCTGCCCGCGGTCTTCTCGATCTTCCGGGACTCCTCGACGTTGCCCTTGAGGGTCTGCACGATCGTCACCTTGGGGACCGTCACGGACCTGAACCGCTGGTAGTCGATGAGGGTGGCGTTCCTGGCCTCCAGGACCGTCTCCTGATACTGGCTGGGCGGGACCTTGGCCAGCCGGGGGAAGGCATACCAGCGCAGCAGCGGTGAGAGGGCCGCGAAGAAGACGGCGAGGGCGAGCAGGATCAGGCTGGCTTTGCGTCGCATGCGGCCGGCTCTCCTCTACGTCTTCTGCTGCTTCTACTTCTTCTACTGCTTCCCGGGCGGGACGGCCCCGGGGGCGGTGGGGACGGTGGTGAGCAGGGGCTTGGGCGAGGTGGTGCCCTCGGGGCCGCCGATCGCGGTGACGGTCAGGACGATGGCGAGGGCGGCGGCGAGCCCGATGGCCGCGGCGACGAGGGCGCGCATGCTCGGCCTCCCGGAGCTGATGGGGCGTCAGGATTGGGGCACGGTAGCAACGCGGGGGTGAGATGAGAACACGTGGAACCGCCCCCGCTGCACTGGCGGCAGCGGGGGCGGTCCGTGGACGACGGCGGCGGGAGGCCGCGGGAGGCGAGGCGGTCAGGCGACCTTGAGCTGGACGTCGAGGGTGCCGCCGCCGGGGGTGGTGAGGCGGAGCACGAAGGTCCCGGTCTGGCCGTCCGCGTAGATCTTCGGGAGCCGCAGCACACCCTTGGCGTCGGTCTTCAGGTCCTTGAGGGACCGGAGGGGGTTGCCCTTCTCGTCCTTGAAGTAGGGGCCCTTGTCGTTGACCTTGGCGTCGGCGACCGGGGTGCCGGCGGCGGGCGCCTCGGGCGTGACGATCATCGCGGCGGAGACGGCGATACCGGGGACGACGGCTCCCTTGTACGTGGCCTTGACCTCCACGTAGTTGGCGAACTCCGCGCCGGGGGCGGCCGTCAGCTCCTTGGTGTCGGTGCGCGCGAGGGCGTCCGCCTGGCGGGCGTTGACGGTGGCCGTCCACGTGATCTCGGGCAGGCCGGTACCGGCGACGGTGGCCCGGACGGTGAAGGTGCCGCTCTGCTCGCCCGCCAGCAGGGCGGGGGCGGTGGCGCGGCCGTCGGCGCCGGTGGTGACCGTGACCTGGGTGGCGCCGTCCGGGAAGCGGGCGTCGGTGGTGCCGGTGATCTGGAAGCGGACGGTGGCCTTGCCCATCGGCCGGCCGAACTGGTCCTTGACCCGTGCCGTGGGCCGGCCCTCGAACGAGGTGCCCGCGGTGGCGGTCAGGGGCGCGGTGCCCGCGTCCTCGAACGTGCTGGCCTTCTTCGACGGCAGCGGCCTGGGCGAGCTGGGCTCGCTCGGGGTCGGCTTGGCGGGCTCCGGGTGCGTCGGCTTGGGGCTCGGCCTGGACGGGCTCGGCTTCGGCGTCGGGGTGGGGCTCGCCGGGTGCGGAGCCGGGGTCGGGACCGTGTGGGCGGGGCGGCGGGCCGGGGTGTCGCTACGGCTGCCGGGCAGCACGCCCGTACCGTTCGGGATCTCGTGCGTGCCGCGCTTGTAGTAGTCGAACCACGACTGGACCGTCGTCAGGTACGTCCGCGAGTGGTTGTAGCTGAGAATCGCCTCGTCCAGCTTGGACTGGACGGCGAGGTCGCGGTTGCCGCACAGGTAGTAGGCGGTGGCCAGCGAGGCGTCGTAGATGTTGTTGGGATCCTTGCGGCCGTCGCCGTTGCCGTCGCGGCCGGAGCTCGCCCAGGTGGAGGGGATGAACTGCATGGGGCCGACGGCGCGGTCGTGGACCGCGTCACCGTCGTAGACGCCGCTGTCGGTGTCGGTGATGTTCGCGAAGCCGGCGCCGTTGAGGACCGGGCCCAGGATCGGGCTGAGGGTGGTGCCGTTGGCGTCGACCTGGCCGCCGTTGGCCTGGCCGGACTCGACCTTGCCGATGGCCGCGAGTATCTCCCAGGGGAGGTGGCAGGAGGCCCGGTCGCGGGCGAGTTCGGCCTCGGCCTTCTTGTAGGCGTCGAGAATCGTCGCGGGTATGCCCTGCTGGTCGGCGCCGAGGACGGGCGAACCGGTACTCGGGGTGGCCGGCGGGTTCGGGGAGACGAGGGGCGGAAGGTCCGTGTAGTACGGCGAGTTGCCGCTGGCCGGGGCTCCGGGGGGAGGCGTCGGGGTGCCGGACGCCGCGTGTTCACCCGCCGGGCCGTCGGCCAGGACTCCGGGGCCCTGGGAGGCGGAGAGCGCCGCCACCGCCGCCGCGGCCACAGCGGTCGTGGTCGCCCCCTTGCGCAGCCGTCGACCGATCTGCGGTGCCATGTGTCCAGCCCCTCCCCGTGGTCAGCAGTTCGCGCTCCCCAGCGCAGGCTCCTGGAGACCCTAACGGACCCACCGGGTGCCGCGACACCGCCCCTTGACCCTTATTCACCTTTTCACCGCTTCGTCACCCCTGAGCCACTGGGATATGGCGAGGAATCGGTTGTCGCTCGACCCCTCCGTGGGCTACCGCGCCAGGGCGTCCGCGCGGCGGCTGCCGTGCGGCGGCCTGCCCGCCGGGTGCGGCTCCCGGCGGGCAGGTCCTCTCGTCTCCGGCGCTCTCGGACCCGTGCTCAGTGCGCGGCGGACTCCCAGTCCGCGCCCGCGCCCACCGAGACGTCCAGCGGCGCGCGCAGCGACACCGCGGCGGCCATCTCCCGGCGGACCAGCGCCTCGACCTTCTCGCGCTCGCCGGGGGCGACCTCCAGGACGATTTCGTCGTGCACCTGGAGCAGCAGCCGGGAGTCGAGGCCCGCCTCGGTCAGCGCCCGGTCCACCCTGAGCATGGCGACCTTGACGATGTCCGCCGCCGTGCCCTGGATCGGGGCGTTGAGCGCCATCCGCTCGGCCATCTCGCGGCGCTGGCGGTTGTCACTGTTGAGGTCCGGCAGATAGCGGCGGCGGCCCAGCATCGTCTCCGTGTAACCGGTCGCCCTGGCCTCCTCCACCACGCGCTGGAGGTAGTCCCGTACGCCGCCGAAGCGCTCGAAGAAGGTGTCCATCAGGCCGCGCGCCTCGGCCGCCTCGATGTTCAGCTGCTGGGAGAGGCCGAACGCGGAGAGGCCGTAGGCCAGGCCGTACGACATGGCCTTGATCTTGCGGCGCATCTCCGGGTCGACCTGGGTCTTGTCGACGCCGAAGACCTGGGAGGCGACCGTGGTGTGCAGGTCCTCGCCCGAGGTGAAGGCCTCGATGAGGCCCGCGTCCTCCGAGAGGTGGGCCATCACCCGCAGCTCGATCTGGCTGTAGTCGGCGGTGAGCAGCGACTCGAAGCCCTCGCCGACCACGAAGCCGCGGCGGATGGCGCGGCCCTCGTCCGTACGCACCGGGATGTTCTGGAGGTTGGGGTCGGTGGAGGAGAGGCGGCCGGTCGCGGCGACCGTCTGGTTGAAGGTGGTGTGGATGCGGCCGTCCGCCGCGACGGTCTTGATCAGACCCTCGACGGTGACGCGCAGCTTCGCCTGCTCGCGGTGGCGCAGCATGATGACCGGCAGCTCGTGCTCGGTCTGGGCGGCCAGCCACGCCAGCGCGTCGGCGTCCGTCGTGTAGCCCGTCTTGGTCTTCTTGGTCTTGGGCAGGGCGAGCTCGCCGAAGAGGACTTCCTGGAGCTGCTTGGGCGAGCCCAGGTTGAACTCGTGGCCCACCGAGGCGTGCGCCTCCTTCACGGCCTGCTGCACCGCGCCCGCGAACTGCTGCTCCATCGCCTCCAGATGGGCGCGGTCGGCCGCGATGCCGTACCGCTCCATCTTGGCGAGGAGGGCCGAGGTGGGCAGCTCGACGTCGTGGAGCAGGTCGGCGGCGCCGACCTCCTTGAGCCGCTCGGTGAAGGCCTCGCCCAGGTCCAGGACCGCGCGCGCCTGGGTCATCAGGGCCTCGGCCTCGGCCTGGTCGTCGGTGCCGAAGGCGAGCTGGCCGTCGACGGCGGCCGGGGCGAGCTCGCGCCCCAGGTACTCCACGGAGAGCGCGTCCAGGGCGAAGGAGCGGCGGCCGGGCTTGACCAGGTACGCGGCGAGCGCCGTGTCCATGGTGACGCCCGCGACGCTCCAGCCGTGCTCGGGGAAGACCCGCATCGCGGCCTTGGCGTTGTGCAGGACCTTGGGCCTGGCGGCATCCGCGATCCAGGCGGCGAAGGCGCGCTCGTCCGCCTCGTCCAGCTCGGAGGGGTCGAACCAGGCGGCAGGGCCGTCCGCGGCGGCCAGCGCGATCTCGCTCACGCTGCCCGTGCCGAGCGCCCAGGCGTCCACGGTGGCCAGGCCGAGCGGCCCCGAGCCGTGCTCGGCGAGCCAGGGGGCGAGCTCGCCCGCGCCCAGCACCGCGCCGTCCAGCTCCACACCGGCGGCGGGGGCCGGGGCCTCCTGCTCGCCCTCGCCCGGGTCGACCGCGAGCAGCCGCTCGCGCAGCGACGCGTTGCGGATCTCCAGCACGTCCAGGACGCCGATCAGCGCCGTCCGGTCGTACGGCAGGCGCTCCAGGTCGGCGGGGGCCTTGGGCAGCTCCACGTCGCGCACCATCTCGGTGAGGCGGCGGTTGAGGCTGACGGACTCCAGGTGGTCCCTGAAGTTCTGCCCGGCCTTGCCCTTGACCTCGTCCGCGCGCGCGACCAGCTGCTCGAAGGAGCCGAACTGGTTGATCCACTTCGCGGCGGTCTTCTCGCCCACGCCCGGGATGCCCGGCAGGTTGTCGGACGGGTCGCCGCGCAGCGCCGCGAAGTCCGGGTACTGCCGCGGGGTCAGGCCGTACTTCTCCTCGACCTTCTCCGGGGTGAAGCGGGTCAGCTCGGAGACGCCCTTGGTGGGGTAGAGCACGGTCACGTGCTCGGAGACCAGCTGGAAGGCGTCGCGGTCGCCGGTGACGATGAGGACCTCGAAGCCCTCGGCCTCGGCCTGGGTGGCGAGCGTCGCGATGACGTCGTCGGCCTCGAAGCCCTCGGTCGCGAAGCGCGGGGCGTTCATCGCGTCCAGGAGCTCGCCGATCAGCTCGACCTGGCCGCGGAACTCGTCGGGGGTCTTGGAGCGGTTCGCCTTGTACTCGGGGAACTCCTCGGAGCGCCACGTCTTGCGCGACACGTCGAACGCCACCGCGAAGTGCGTGGGCGACTCGTCACGCAGCGTGTTCGCCAGCATCGACATGAAGCCGTACACGGCGTTGGTCGGCTGACCCGCTCCGGTCGTGAAGTTCTCCGCGGGCAGCGCGAAGAACGCCCGGTACGCCAGGGAGTGCCCGTCCATGAGGAGCAGGCGCGGTCGGTTGTCAGGGGTCTTCTTCGATGCCGTCTCAGCCACGTCCCCGATCCTGCCACGCCCCACTGACAATCCCCGCCAGTGTGCGGCGGGGACCGCGCCGGGGCCGCTGTCAGTGGTCCGTGACAGGATCGGAACCGTACGTATCGCACACGTCGCTCGAAGGGGAGCGCCATGGCCACCAAGCCGCCCGCAGGGGACCCGGTTCAGGACGCGCCGCAGGTCGAGCCGCCCAAGCACGCCGCCGCCGGGCTGCCCGCGATCGGGTACACGGCGCTGGTGGCCCAGCAGCAGATGGGCGTGGCCCGGGCGACGCGGACGCTGCTGAAGGTCAACCAGAAGGACGGCTTCGACTGTCCGGGCTGCGCCTGGCCGGAGGGCGACAAGCGGCACGTGGCGGAGTTCTGCGAGAACGGGGCGAAGGCGGTCGCCGAGGAGGCGACGCTGCGCCGCGTCACCCCGGACTTCTTCGCCGCGCACCCCCTCTCCGACCTCGCGGGCCGCAGCGGGTACTGGCTGGGACAGCAGGGCCGGATCACCCACCCGATGTACCTGCCGGAGGGCGCCGACCGGTACGAGGCGGTGACCTGGGAGCGGGCGTTCGAGATCATCGCGGACGAGCTGAAGGCGCTGGACTCGCCGGACGAGGCGCTCTTCTACACCTCGGGGCGCACCAGCAACGAGGCCGCGTTCCTGCTCCAGCTCTTCGCGCGCGAGTTCGGCACGAACAACCTGCCGGACTGCTCCAACATGTGCCACGAGTCGTCCGGCTCGGCGCTCACCGAGACCATCGGCATCGGCAAGGGCAGCGTCTCCCTGGAGGACCTGCACCAGGCCGACCTGATCATCGTCGCCGGGCAGAACCCGGGCACCAACCATCCCCGGATGCTCTCCGCCCTGGAAGAGGCCAAGCGGGCGGGCGCGAAGATCATCTCGGTGAACCCGCTGCCCGAGGCGGGCATGGAGCGCTTCAAGAACCCGCAGACCGCCAAGGGCCTGGCGCTCGGCGGCCAGAAGCTCAACGACCTCTTCCTCCAGATCCGCATCGGCGGCGACCAGGCACTGTTCCGCCTGCTCAACAAGATGATCGTGGAGACCGAGGGGGCCGTGGACGAGCTGTTCGTCCGCGAGCACACCCATGGGTACGAGGAGTTCGCCGAGGCGGCGCGGGCCGCCGACTGGGACGAGACGCTGGCCGCGACGGGCCTCACGCGCGCGGAGATCGAGCAGGCGCTGTCCATGGCGCTCGCCTCCCGGCGCACCATCGTCTGCTGGGCGATGGGCCTGACCCAGCACAAGCACGCGGTCGCGACCATCCGGGAAGTGGTCAACTTCCTTCTGCTGCGCGGCAACATCGGCCGCACCGGCGCCGGTGTCTGCCCGGTGCGCGGCCACTCGAACGTCCAGGGCGACCGCACCATGGGCATCTTCGAGCGGCCCGCGCCCGCGTTCCTCGACGCGCTGGAGAAGGAGTTCGGCTTCGCCCCGCCGCGCCACCACGGTTACGACGTGGTCCGCGCCATCGAGGCGCTGCGCGACGGCAGGGCCAAGGTGTTCTTCGCGATGGGCGGCAACTTCGTGGGCGCCACGCCCGACACGGAGGTCACCGAGGCCGCGATGCGCCGCGCCTCGCTCACCGTCCACGTGTCGACCAA
This sequence comes from Streptomyces sp. NPDC005878, assembly GCF_040629815.1. NCBI lineage: Bacteria > Bacillati > Actinomycetota > Actinomycetes > Kitasatosporales > Streptomycetaceae > Streptomyces > Streptomyces sp. NPDC005878. Next base: position 158,703 of record NZ_JBEXWK010000007.1, on the reverse strand, counting down.
GCTCAACCGCTCCCACGCGGTCACCGGCCGGCGCGCGCTGATCCTGCCGACGCTCGGGCGCACGGACAAGGACGTACAGAAGAGCGGCAAGCAGTTCGTCACCGTCGAGGACTCGATGGGGCTGGTGCACTCCTCGCGCGGCAACCTGCGGCCCGCGAGCCCGCACCTGCTCTCCGAGCCCGCCATCGTCGCCCGCCTCGCGCGCGCCACGCTCGGTGCGGGATCGACGGTGGAGTGGGAGGAGTTCGAGAAGGACTACGCGCGGATCCGCGACCGTATCGCGCGCGTGGTCCCCGGCTTCGAGGACTTCAACGCGCGCGTGGCGAAGCCCGGCGGCTTCCGGCTGCCGCACGGGCCGCGCGACGAGCGCCGCTTCCCCACCGCCACCGGCAAGGCCAACTTCACGGCGGCGCCGGTGGAGTATCCGAGGGTGCCCGAGGGCCGGCTGCTGCTGCAGACCCTGCGCTCGCACGACCAGTACAACACCACGATCTACGGCCTGGACGACCGTTACCGGGGCATCAAGGGCGGGCGCCGGGTGGTCCTGGTGAACCCGGAGGACGGGCGGGAGCTGGGCTTCGCGGACGGGGCGTACGCGGACCTGGTGAGCGAGTGGAAGGACGGGGTGGAGCGGCGGGCGCCGGGGTTCCGGGTCGTGTACTACCCGACGACGCGGGGGTGCGCGGCGGCGTACTACCCGGAGACCAACGTCCTGGTGCCGCTGGACTCCACGGCGGACACCAGCAACACCCCTGCCAGCAAGTCCGTGATCGTGCGTCTGGAACAATCGGCGACCGTCTAAGCGTTCGCTCAGACAGGTCGGCTTGTTCCGCCGGCCACGGAGACGGAACCGGACCACCACGATCGGAGTCCCGCGCCATGGGTGAGCAGAGCAAGGTGAAGTTCCCGCAGGGGGTCGTCGACGAGTACGCGGCGCTGGGCATCGACCTGCCCGCGCTGTTCTCCGCGGGGCACCTCGGCACCCGGATGGGCGTGCAGGTCCTGGAGGCCTCGGCCGAGCGGGTCGTCGGCACGATGCCGGTCGAGGGCAACACCCAGCCGTACGGGCTGCTGCACGGCGGGGCGTCGGCCGTGCTGGCCGAGACGCTCGGGTCCGTGGGGGCGATGCTGCACGGGGGGATCACCAAGATCGCGGTGGGCGTGGATCTGAACTGCACGCATCACCGAGGGGTGCGCAGTGGGCTGGTCACGGGGGTGGCTACGCCGGTGCATCGGGGGCGGTCCACGGCGACGTACGAGGTCGTGATCACGGATGAGGACGGTAAGCGGGTGTGTTCGGCTCGGCTTACTTGTCTGCTGCGGGATGCGGAGGGGGCGCGGGGGTAAGGGGTTATGCCCCCACCCCGCCCCTTCCCTCAACCCTCCGGGGGTGGGCGGGGGGAGGTGGGTTTCCCGGGGGCCGCGCCCCCGGGGCCCCCGTTGCGGGGGCTGCGCCCCCTGCACCCCGCTCCGTGTTGATCCGCGGGCCGGTGGGGGCTGGTCGCGCAGTTCCCCGCGCCCCTGAAGTCCTCGGCCTCCGGCCCTCGGACACCTCCCGCCGGAGGAAGTGAACCTGCGGCGCACCGAAGCACCCAAAGGGCGCGGACCCAACAGCCCCCACCCCACTCGCAGACACCCCCGACCCCCAGGGGCGCGGGGAACTGCGCGCGCAACCACCCACGGGCCCGCAGACGGACAGCGCACCCCCGGCCCCCCAGGGGCGCGGGGAACTGCGCGACCAGCCACCCACCGGCCCGCAGACGAACAGCAAGCCCCCCCCCCCGGGCCTCCACGCACACACCCGCCCACAGACAAAGTCCGGCTCAGCACGGGCGCGGGGAACTGCGCGGGTGACCCACCACCGGCCCGCAGACGAACAGCCCCCCCCCGGCCGCCGAGGGGCGCGGGGAACTGCGCGGGCAGCCGCCCACCGGCCCGCAGACGAACAGCAAGCCCCGACACCCCCGCACCCGCCCGCAGACGAACCCCCGTCGGCGGCCATCGGCGCGACCCACTCAAAAAACCCAACCCCCTCCCCCCGCACCCCAGTTGTGTCACCGATCGTGACCCCCTACCGTTCCCGTCATGGTGAGCCCATCGGGAATCGGACACCCCGTCGCGCGGCGGTACATTCCGCTCCGGTTCGGGGTCGGTGTGTGCGCCGCCGGGGTGCTTCTCGTCGGTGGCGGGGTCGTCGGGTGTTCCTCTGAGGGATCGCGCGCCACTGTCGTCACAGCCGTCCCCGCCCCCACCACCAGCACCCCCGAAGAGGACTGCCGGCAGCTGGTCGGCTACTGGGCCCGGGCCGTGATCCAGAACAACCGCTGGTCGGGGCTGGACTGGGAGCAGAAGGGGTTCTCGATCGACCAGCACGCGATCCATGAGCGGATCGTCGCCGCGGCCCGGGACGAGCAGCGCGCGCACGGCACCGGGGCCGCGCTGCGGCTGGTGGACCGCCGGGCGCGGGAGGAGTGCACCGTGCGTCACGGGGCGATGGGGGGTGGTCGCCACTAGCGCCGCGCCCGGTCCGCGCCCGGTCCGCATCCAGTCCGTGTCGCGTCCGGGACGGGGCCACACCGCTCTTCCGGCCACTCCCGATCGTAACGCTCCGTAACTCGGGCGAAAGGGATGAACGGGATCCGCGCTTCCGGACCGCATTCACAAGATCATTACGAAAATCCGCGACAGGGACAACGCCGCAGGTGGGGCGGGTACCCCCGACAAACCCCCTGTCAGTAGCAAGATCCGCTCAAGCCCCTTAGCGGAACTGGGAATTCTCAGTATGTGGGCGTTCTTCGGGCGCACCAATGCCCCCATCTGTCCACAGAGTTCCCCTCGGCGTGTCCGCTCGTCATAACAAGAAAGTCACATCCTGACCTTCCCTGGTCCCCGACTCCGCCACCTGCGCCTAGAGTCACGGCCAGTCACCGCGCCGCCGGGCGCGTCTGCTGCACGGCCCCTGTACCACCCCCAGTACGGCCCGGCGAGTCACACGGCGCCTCAGCGGAGGCGTCGCGCCAGGGAGAGGACATATCGTGCGACACCGTTCCTTGCTCATACTCACCACCGTGCTCACCACGGGGGCTCTCACCCTCACCGCGTGCGGTTCGCGCGACAAGAAGGACGACGAGGGCGGCGGCAAGACGACGACCGTGGTCATCGGTGTCGACGCCCCGCTCACCGGCCAGAACTCGGCCACCGGCCTCGGCATCCAGTACGGCGTGCAGATAGCCGTCGACGACGCCAACGCCAAGAACCTGGTCCCGGGCGTGAAATTCGCGGTCAAGGCGCTGGACGACAAGGCGCTGCCGCCGACCGGCCAGCAGAACGCCACGGCCCTCGTCGCCAACAAGGACGTCCTCGGTGTGGTCGGCCCGCTGAACTCGGGCGTCGCCCAGACGATGCAGCAGGTCTTCGCCAACGCCAACCTCGTCGAGATCTCCCCCTCGAACACCAACCCCACCCTGACCCAGGGCAAGGACTGGGCGGCCGGGAACAAGACCCGCCCGTTCAAGACCTACTTCCGTACCGCCACCACCGACGCCATCCAGGGCGGCTTCGCGGCGGACTACGCGGTCAACACGATGAAGAAGAAGAACGTCTTCGTCGTCGACGACAAGCAGACCTACGGTGCAGGCCTGGCCGCCCTCTTCAAGCAGGGCTTCACCAAGGCCGGCGGCAAGGTCGCGGGCGAGGACCACGTCAACGTGGGCGACAAGGACTTCGCCACCCTCGTCACCAAGATCAAGAACTCGGGGGCGGACCTGGTCTACTACGGCGGCCAGTACGACGAGGCGCAGATCGTCACCAAGCAGCTCAAGGACTCCGGCGCGAAGATCCCGCTCTTCGGCGGTGACGGCATCTACAGCGACACCTTCATCACCACCGCCGGCAAGGCGGGCGAGGGCGACCTCGCCACCTCGGTCGGTGTCCCGGTCGACACCCTCCAGGCCGCCAAGGACTTCATCCAGAAGTACAAGGACAAGAAGTACCCGGGCGACTACGGCACCTACGGCGGCTACTCGTACGACGCGGCCACCGCGATCATCAAGGCCATCGGCAACGTGGTGAAGGACGGCAAGGTCCCGGCCGACGCCCGCCAGCAGGTCGTCGCCGAGGTCCAGAAGACCAACTTCGAGGGCATCGCCGGCAAGGTCTCGTTCGACGAGTTCGGTGACACCACCAACAAGCAGCTGACCGTCTACCAGGTCACGGACGGCAAGTGGAAGGCCGTGAAGAGCGGCACGTACAACGCCGGCTGATCCCAGCCCGCTCCTGTACGACCCGCACCACCTGCTCCACCCGCACCACCTGCTCCACCCGCTGCACCGGTTCCACCCGCATCACCGCTCCACAGCACCACCGCACCACCCGCACGACAACAGGGCCGCGCGGCCACGACAACCGTCTACCGCGCGGCCCGACGTCTACTCCCTCGCACTCACTCCCCATCCACATGGAGGCCATGCGGTGCACACCCTGCCGCAACAGCTGGCCAACGGGCTGCTCCTCGGCTCGATGTACGGGCTGATCGCCATCGGCTACACGATGGTGTACGGCATCGTCCAGCTCATCAACTTCGCCCACGGCGAGATCTTCATGACCGGCGCCTTCGGCGGACTCACGGTCTACCTCTACGTGCTGCCCGACGGCATATCCATGTGGATAGCCCTCCCCCTGATGCTCATCGGCGGCGCACTCGTCTCCGTGCTCATCGCCCTGGGGGCGGAACGCTTCGCCTACCGGCCCCTGCGCGGCGCGCCACGCCTGGCGCCACTGATCACCGCGATCGGCCTCTCGCTCGCGCTCCAGCAGGCGGTCTTCAACTGGTACCCGAAGGCCAAGAACGACGAACCGTTCCCGCAGCTCCCGGGCGGACCGTTCCACGTCGGCTCGATCACCTTCGGTTCCGGTGACATCTTCCTGATCACCGCGGCCCCGCTCTGCATGGCGGCGCTCGCGCTCTTCGTCCGCTCCTCGCGCACCGGCCGCGCCATGCAGGCCACCGCGCAGGACCCGGACACCGCCCAGCTCATGGGCATCGACACCAACCGCATCATCATGATCGCGTTCGCCATCGGTGGCATCTTCGCCGCCGTCGCGGGTGTCGCCTGGGGCCTGAAGTACGGCTCCATCAAGTACGAGATGGGCTTCCAGGCCGGCCTCAAGGCGTTCACCGCCGCGGTCCTCGGCGGCATCGGCAACATCTACGGCGCCATGATCGGCGGCGTGGTCCTGGGCCTCGCCGAGACCATGGCCAGCGCCTACATCTCCGACGTCCCCGGGATGCAGCAGCTCGGCGGCTCCGGCTGGGCCAACGTCTGGGCGTTCGTCCTCCTCATCCTCGTCCTGCTCTTCAGGCCACAAGGCCTGGTGGGCGAACGCGTCGCGGACAGGGCGTGATCCACATGACCACCAGCACCACCACCAGCACGGCCGCCCCCGCGGCCGAGCCGCGCGGCATCCTCCCGCTGCCCGCGTCCGCCGCCCGGCTGCTCGTCGCGGTCGGCGCCGTCGCCACCATCGCCTCGACCTTCCTCGCCTGGACCTGGACCTCCGAGTTCCCCGGCGACCTCACCGTCACCGGCTACCCGGCCGGCCTCCAGACCCTCACCCTGATCGCCGGCGCGCTCACCCTGCTCTACGCCCTCGCGGGCTACGGGGTGCGGGGCCTGGGCTGGGTCAACCCCGGCCGCACCAACAACCCGGTGCTGCTCGCCGCGGTCTCCGCGTTCGCCGTCGTCTGGTACACCGCGATCGCCATCGCGTACGACCTCGGCGGCCTCGCCAACCTGGAGCCGGGCGCGTTCGTCGCGGCCGTCGCCTCCCTGCTGCCGGTCGTCGGCGCGCTCGCGCTGCCCCGTCCGGGCCGCTCGCTGCGCGACCACATCGCCAAGCCCGACCGCATCCCGGCCGCCGCGCCGGTGCCCAGCTGGGTCCAGCGGCTGATCATCTCGCTGGCCACCGCCCTCGGCCTGGTCGTCTTCACGTACGGCATCGGCATCGACGACGAGGAGAGCGAGACCTTCATCGGTCTGCTGCTCCTGGTCCTGTTCGCCTCCATGGCGCTGTTCGCCGCGGGCCTCTTCGACCGGTTCACCGAACTCAACGCCCGGCACAAGGGATTCGCCACCACCGCGGTCTTCCTCGCGGCCGTGATCTTCCCCTTCACCCAGAGCGAGGACCACAACGCCAACCTCGGCGCCAACATCCTCATCTTCGGCACCGTCGCCCTCGGCCTCAACATCGTCGTCGGCCTCACCGGTCTGCTCGACCTCGGGTACGTGGCCTTCCTCGGCGTCGGCGCCTATGCCGCCGCCCTGGTCTCCGGCTCCGAGTTCTCCCGCTTCTCCGGGGTGCAGGTCCCCTTCTGGGCCGCCGCGCTGATCGGTATGGGAGCGTCACTCGTCTTCGGCGTGATCATCGGCGCACCGACACTGCGGCTGCGCGGCGACTATCTGGCCATCGTCACCCTCGGCTTCGGAGAGATCTTCCGGATCACGGTCAACAACCTCGACGGCCACTCCGGTCCCAACCTCACCAATGGCCCCAACGGCATCTCCCAGATTCCCGACCTGGAGATCTTCGGGTTCAACCTGGGCGCCGCGCACGACATCGCCGGACGCACCATCGGGCGCTTCGGCAACTACCTGTTCCTGATGCTGCTGATCACGGCCCTCATCGTGCTCGTCTTCAACCGCGCGGCGAACTCCCGTATCGGCCGCTCCTGGATCGCCATCCGCGAGGACGAGACCGCCGCCACCGCCATGGGCATCAACGGCTTCCGGGTCAAGCTCATCGCCTTCGCCCTGGGCGCCTCCCTCGCGGGTCTCGCGGGCACGGTCTTCGCCCACGTCAACTACAGCGTGGTGCCCACCCCGTTCCAGTTCGCCGGCGCGGCCCCGCCCAACTCGGCCTTCCTGCTCGCGGCCGTCGTCCTCGGCGGCATGGGCACGGTCAGCGGCCCGCTGCTCGGCGCCTCGATGCTCTACCTCCTCCCCGAGAAGCTCAGCTTCCTCAAGGAGTACGAGCTCTTCGGCTTCGGTGTCGCCCTCATCCTGCTGATGCGGTTCCGCCCCGAGGGCATCGTCGCCAACCGGCGCCGCCAGCTCGAATTCCACGAGACCGGCCAGCTGGACGTCCCCGAAAAGGGCCTTCCGGACACCACCGTCGGCGTCACCAAGGCGGAGGCGTAACCACGATGACCGCACAGACCATCACCACCGCCCCCAGCCCGGTGCTCCAGGCGTCCGGTGTCACCATGCGGTTCGGCGGGCTGACCGCCGTACGCAATGTCGACCTCACCGTCAACAGCGGCGAGATCGTCGGTCTCATCGGCCCCAACGGCGCCGGCAAGACCACCTTCTTCAACTGCCTCACCGGGCTCTACGTCCCCACCGAGGGCAAGGTCTCGTACAAGGGCACCGTGCTGCCGCCCAAGCCGCACCTGGTCACCCAGGCCGGTATCGCGCGCACCTTCCAGAACATCCGGCTCTTCGCCAACATGACCGTTCTGGAGAACGTGCTCGTCGGCCGCCACACCCGCACCAAGGAGGGCCTCTGGTCCGCCCTGCTGCGCGGCCCCGGCTTCAAGAAGGCCGAGGCCAAGTCCCGCGAGCGGGCCATGGAACTCCTGGAGTTCATCGGCCTGGCGCACAAGGCGGACCACCTCGCCCGCAATCTGCCCTACGGCGAGCAGCGCAAGCTGGAGATCGCCCGGGCGCTGGCGAGCGAGCCGGGGCTGCTGCTCCTGGACGAGCCGACCGCCGGTATGAACCCGCAGGAGACCCGGGCCACCGAGGAACTGGTCTTCGCCATCCGGGACATGGGCATCGCCGTCCTCGTCATCGAGCACGACATGCGCTTCATCTTCAACCTGTGCGACCGCGTGACGGTGCTGCTCCAGGGCGAGAAGCTCGTCGAGGGCACGTCCGACGTGGTGCAGGGCGACGAGCGCGTCATCGCGGCGTACCTCGGCACCCCGTTCGAGGGGGCGCCCGGGGACGAGGAGGTCGCGGAGGTGGAGGCGGCGGCTGCCGCGGCGGCGGGTTCCGCCGAGGCCCCGGCCCCCGCGAAGACCCTCGCGGAGGCCCCGGCGGAGGCCCCTGCGGCTCCGGCCGAGGCCGAGTCCGACGCGGCCGAGTCCGGCACCGCACCGGCCGAGGCCGAGGCCGACGCCGGCAGGGACGCCGACGCCGACGCTCCACGAAAGACCCGCACCGAAGGAGACTCCCAGTGACCGCTCTTCTGGAAGTCGAGGACCTCCGCGTCGCCTACGGCAAGATCGAGGCCGTCAAGGGGATCTCCTTCAGCGTCGAGGCGGGCCAGGTCGTCACGCTCATCGGCACCAACGGCGCCGGCAAGACCACGACCCTGCGGACCCTGTCGGGCCTGCTCAAGCCCTCCGGCGGACGGATCACCTTCGACGGGAAGCCGCTGGCCAACATCCCCGCGCACAAGATCGTGTCGCTGGGGCTGGCCCACTCCCCCGAGGGCCGGCACATCTTCCCGAGGCTTTCCATCGCCGAGAACCTCCAGCTCGGAGCGTTCCTGCGGAACGACAAGGAAGGCATCGAGAAGGACATCCAGCGGGCCTACGAGCTGTTCCCCATTCTGGGCGAGCGGCGCAAGCAGGCGGCCGGCACGCTGTCCGGCGGCGAGCAGCAGATGCTCGCCATGGGCCGGGCCCTGATGTCCCAGCCCAAGCTGCTGATGCTGGACGAGCCGTCGATGGGCCTCTCCCCGATCATGATGCAGAAGATCATGGAGACCATCGTCGAGCTCAAGGCCCAGGGCACCACGATCCTGCTCGTCGAGCAGAACGCCCAGGCCGCGCTGTCCCTGGCGGACCACGCCCATGTGATGGAAGTCGGCGAGATCAAGCTCTCCGGCTCCGGGCAGGACCTCCTCCACGACGAGAACGTCCGCAAGACGTACCTCGGCGAGGACTAGCGACGGTTACGTGTACGGGCCGCGCCACGAAGAGTGGCGCGGCCCGTACGCGTTGAGGGGCGCGGGGAACCGCGCGACCAGCCACGGATCACCGCAGACAAAAACCGGGCCGCGCCTACCCCTTCGCCGCCTTCTTCTCCTCCGCGTCCTCGATGACCGCCTCCGCCACCTGCTGCATCGACAGGCGCCGGTCCATCGACGTCTTCTGGATCCAGCGGAACGCGGCGGGCTCGGTCAGCCCGTACTGCGTCTGGAGGATCGACTTCGCGCGGTCGACCAGCTTGCGCGTCTCCAGGCGCTGCGAGAGGTCCGCGACCTCCTGCTCCAGCGCCTTCAGCTCGGTGAAGCGGGAGACCGCCATCTCGATCGCGGGCACGACGTCGCTCTTGGAGAACGGCTTCACGAGGTACGCCATCGCACCGGCGTCCCGCGCCCGCTCCACCAGGTCGCGCTGGGAGAACGCGGTGAGCATCAGGACCGGGGCGATGGACTCCTTGGCGATCTGCTCGGCCGCCGAGATGCCGTCCAGGACGGGCATCTTCACATCGAGGATGACCAGGTCGGGGCGGTGCTCCCGGGCGAGCTCGACGGCCTTCTGCCCGTCCCCGGCCTCTCCGACGACCGCGTAGCCCTCTTCTTCGAGCATCTCTTTGAGATCGAGGCGGATGAGGGCCTCGTCCTCGGCGATGACGACGCGGGTCGTCAGCGGCGGGACGTGCGACTGGTCGTCGTCGGCGACGGGCTGGGGCGACTCGGGGGCGGTCACGGGGGCTCCTTGTTGCGGGGCAGGCACTGCTTCCCAAGAGCGTACCCAGCTGCGGTAAGGTGTGGTCACGGCGGGTAGCCGCCTACCTTTGGTTCCAAGGATGCCCCGGTAGCCCAGCGGTAGAGGCAATGGTCTCAAACACCATCCAGCGTCGGTTCGAATCCGACCCGGGGTACTTTTCGTGCGAATCCATGGTCACGCACCGTTGAGGTCGGCCCCGTCGGCGCCCGCCCTTCGAAGCCGGGCCCTCGGGTGGTCCCCCCTCCGGCCCGGCCTCCGTTCCCGCCGCAGTGCGATTCAGCCCGTGGGGCTGTCGTCCTCGCCGATGTGGTGGACGCGGACCAGGTTCGTGGAGCCCGCGACGCCGGGCGGGGAGCCCGCCGTGATGACCACGATGTCTCCGCGCCGGCAGCGGCCGATCTTCAGGAGTTGTTCGTCGACCTGCGCCACCATCGCGTCCGTCGACTCCACGTGCGGCCCGAGGAAGGCCTCCACGCCCCAGGTGAGGTTGAGCTGGGAGCGGGTGGCGGGGTCGGGGGTGAAGGCGAGCAGCGGGATCGGGGAGCGGTAGCGGGAGAGGCGCTTGACCGTGTCGCCGGACTGGGTGAAGGCGACGAGGTACTTGGCGTTCAGGAAGTCGCCCATCTCGGCCGCCGCGCGGGCCACCGCGCCGCCCTGGGTGCGGGGCTTGCTGCGTTCGGTGAGCGGGGGCAGTCCCTTGGCGAGGACGTCCTCCTCGGCCGCCTCCACGATGCGGCTCATGGTGCGGACGGTCTCCACCGGGTACTTGCCGACGCTCGTCTCGCCGGAGAGCATCACCGCGTCCGTGCCGTCGATGACGGCGTTGGCGACGTCGCTGGCCTCGGCCCTGGTGGGGCGGGAGTTGTCGATCATCGAGTCGAGCATCTGGGTGGCGACGATGACCGGCTTGGCGTTCCGCTTGGCGAGCTTGATGGCTCGCTTCTGGACGATCGGGACCTGTTCCAGGGGCATCTCGACGCCCAGGTCGCCGCGCGCCACCATGATTCCGTCGAAGGCGGCCACGATGTCGTCGATGTTGTCGACGGCCTGCGGCTTCTCGATCTTGGCGATCACGGGGACGCGGCGGCCCTCCTCGTCCATGACGCGGTGGACGTCCTCGATGTCGCGGCCGCTGCGGACGAAGGAGAGCGCGATGACGTCGGCGCCGGTGCGCAGGGCCCAGCGCAGGTCCTCGACGTCCTTCTCGGAGAGCGCGGGGACGGAGACGGCGACGCCGGGGAGGTTGAGCCCTTTGTGGTCGGAGACCATGCCGCCCTCGACGACGCGGGTGCGTACGCGCGGGCCTTCGACGCCGACGACTTCCAGAGCGACCTTGCCGTCGTCGACGAGGATGCGCTCGCCGGTGGTGACGTCGTCGGCGAGGCCGGAGTAGGTGGTGCCGCAGGTCTGGCGGTCGCCCTCGATGTTCTCCACGGTGATGGTGAACTCGTCGCCGCGTTCAAGCAGTACGGGACCTTCGCGGAAACGTCCGAGGCGGATCTTCGGGCCTTGAAGGTCGGCGAGCACTCCCACGCTGCGGCCCGTCTCGTCGGCGGCCTTGCGCACGCGGTGGTAGCGCTCCTCGTGGTCCGCGTACGTGCCGTGGCTGAGGTTGAAGCGGGCGACGTCCATTCCGGCCTCGACCAGTGCTTTGATCTGGTCGTACGTGTCGGTGGCGGGCCCCAGGGTACAGACGATCTTTGCTCGGCGCATGCTTCGAGCCTAGGGCTTACCGGCCGGTAGAGAATTGGTCCGGCATGACTACTCAACAACCTTTGCATGAAGGGTTATTGACAACTGTTGAATTGTGCGCGGGGGTGCTCCGATGAGCGGGTGGCGCCTTGTCCCGAGCCCGGCGCAAACCCTTGACATGTTCAGATCTCAACGCTGGAATATGTGCGTTTTCGTTTGAGCTCGTTGAATTTGGCGTTCCTACCTCGACGGAGCCGCACATGTCATCGCTCAAAGGACTCACCAGGCTCAGAACAGTCGGCAAACGGGCCGGCACAGCCTTCGCCGCCCTGCCCCTCCTCGCGGGCGGCCTGGTCGCCCTCGCCGCCACGGGGGCTCCGCCCGCCGCCGCCGCGCCTTCCGCCGCGACCGTGGGCAACGGGCTGGCCCGGACCCCCCAGATGGGGTTCAACAACTGGAACTCCACGCACTGCCGCGCCGAGTTCAACGAGACGATGGTCAAGGGGATCGCCGACACCTTCGTCTCGCAGGGCCTCAAGGACGCCGGGTACACCTACGTCAACCTGGACGACTGCTGGGCCCTGCCGAACCGGGACGCGAGCGGCAACCTCGTCCCCGACCCGGTGCGCTTCCCGCACGGGATCAAGGCCGTGGCCGACTATGTGCACGCCAAAGGCCTGAAGTTCGGCCTCTACTCCAGCGCGGGCACCAAGACCTGCGACGGCCAGGGCTTCCCCGGCGGTCTCGGCCACGAGCAGCAGGACGCGAACCTGTGGGCCTCCTGGGGCGTCGACTACCTCAAGTACGACAACTGCAACAACGCCGGTGTCGACGCCAGGCAGCGCTACCGGGCGATGGGCGACGCGCTGACGGCCGCCACCCGCTCCACCGGCCGCCCCATCCTGTACAGCATCTGCGAATGGGGCTCCAACCAGCCCTGGACCTGGGCACCGGAGATCGGCAACTCCTGGCGGACCACCGGGGACATCAGCGACTCCTGGTCGAGCATGATCTCCATCGCCCACCAGAACCAGCCGCTCGCGCCGTACGCCGGTCCGGGCGCCTGGAACGACCCCGACATGCTGGAGGTCGGCAACGGCGGGATGAGCGACGCCGAGTACCGCACCCACTTCAGCCTCTGGTCGCAGATGGCCGCGCCGCTGCTGATCGGCAGCGATCTGCGCACCGCGAGCCCCTCGACGCTCGCCATCCTCAAGAACACCGACGTGATCGCGGTGGACCAGGACCCGCTGGGCCGCCAGGGCACGGTCGTCTCCAGCTCCAGCGGGCTCGTGGTGATGGCGAAACCGCTGGCCGACGGCGGCCGTTCGGTCACGCTCACCAACGAGACCACCTCCCCCAGGACGATCTCCACGACGGTGCGGGAGATCGGCATCGGCGGGGCGTCCTCGTACGCGCTCAAAGACCTCTGGTCGAAGGCCACCAGCACCACCACCAGCGCCATCAGCGCCTCGGTGCCCGCGCACGGCACGGTCATGTTCCGGGTGACGCCGGGCAGTCCGGTGCCGCCGCCGACCGGCCTGAGCCAGCTGAGCGATCTCTCCTGGACCTCGGCGACGGGCGGCTGGGGCCCGGTGGAGCGCGACCGCAGCAACGGCGAGCAGACGGCGGGCGACGGGCGCGCGCTGACCATCGGCGGCACGGCGTACGCCAAGGGCCTCGGCACCCACGCGCCCAGTGAGATCACGTACCACCTGGGCGGCGTCTGCACCTCCCTCGGGGTGGACGTGGGCGTCGACGACGAGTCGGTGAGCCAGGGGTCGGTGCGGTTCCAGATCTGGCGCGACGGCACGCTGGCCGCCGACAGCGGGGTGCGGACCGCCGCCGACGGACCCAAACACCTGAGCGCCGACCTGCGGGGCGGTACCGCGCTGCGGCTGGTGGTCACCGACGCCGGTGACGGCACCGCCTACGACCACGCCGACTGGGCCGACGCCAAGCTGGCCTGCGGCAGCGGCCCCTCGGCCGGTACGCACGACCTCGGCGACCTGACCTGGTCCTCGGCCGCCAACGGGTGGGGGCCGGTCGAGAAGGACCGCAGCAACGCCGAGCAGGCGGCGGGCGACGGCCGGCCGCTCACCGTGGGCGGGACGGTGTACGCGAAGGGGCTCGGCACCCACGCGGCTTCCACCGTCGCGTACTACCTGGGCGGGGGCTGCTCCTCGCTGACCACGGCGGTGGGGGTGGACGACGAGGTCACCACCAAGGGGTCGGTGGTGTTCCAGATCTGGCGGGACGGGAAGCTCGCCGCCGACAGCGGGAAGCTGACGTCGGCGGACGCGGCGCGGCCGCTGAGCGCGGACGTCACGGGCGCCATGGAGGTACGGCTGGTGGTCACCGACGCCGGTGACGGCGTCGACTACGACCACGCCGACTGGGCGGGTCCCCGGGTGACCTGCGGATAGGCGGGGGCGCGGTTCCGGGTGGCGAGGGCCGCCCGGGACCGCGTGTTTTCCGGTGGTCATCCGATCGAAACCCGCCAGGGGTGTTGCGGATGGCCGGTTCTACGCCAAAATCCTCTCGACCTTCTACGCGCGTCGAGGACGTCTACGCGCGTAACACCTCGTCAGGGAGTGCATCACATGCCGCTGAACCGCAGGACGTTCCTGGGCACCACGGCCGCCGCCGGAGCCGGTGCGGCCATAGCCGGGGGCGTCGCCGCCCCCGCCGAGGCCCATGAGCGCGGGCACGGGCACGGCCACACGCCGAAGCGGTACTCGTTCAGCGTCATGGGCACCACCGACCTGCACGGCAACGTCTTCAACTGGGACTACTTCACCGACAAGGAGTTCGACGACAAGGCCCACAACGACGTCGGCCTCGCCAAGATCTCCACGCTCGTCGAGCAGGTCCGCAAGGAGAAGGGCCGCCACAACACCCTCATGATCGACGCGGGTGACACCATCCAGGGCACCCAGCTGTCGTACTACTACGCCAAGGTCGACCCGATCACGGCCAAGCACGGCCCGGTCCACCCGATGGCGCAGGCCATGAACGCGATCGGCTACCACGCAGCCGCCCTCGGCAACCACGAGTTCAACTACGGCATCCCGGTGCTGCGCACGTTCGAGGAGCAGTGCGACTTCCCGCTGCTCGGCGCCAACGCGCTGGACGCGAAGACCCTGAAGCCGGCCTTCCCGCCGTACGTCATCAAGCGGCTGTGCACCCCGCACGGGCGGGACGTGAAGGTCGCGGTCCTCGGGCTGACCAACCCCGGCATCGCCATCTGGGACAAGGCCAACGTCAGCGGCAGGATGGTCTTCCCGGGCCTGGAGGAGCAGGCCGCGAAGTGGGTGCCGAGGCTGCGGTCGATGGGCGCGGACGTGGTGGTCGTGGCCGCCCACTCGGGCTCCTCCGGCACCTCCTCCTACGGTGACCAGCTGCCGTACATCGAGAACGCGGCGGCGCTGGTGGCCCAGCAGGTGCCGGGGATCGACGCGATCCTGGTCGGGCACGCGCACACGGAGATTCCCGAGTACCGGGTGGCGAACAAGGAGACCGGCAAGGAGGTCGTGCTCTCCGAGCCGCTGAAGTGGGGTCAGCGGCTGACCGTCTTCGACTTCGACCTGGTGTGGGAGAAGGGCCGCTGGACGGTCGAGAAGGCGGGCGCGAAGGTCCTCGACTCCAGCACCGCCGTCGAGGACCCGAAGATCGTCCGGCTGCTCTCCGACGAGCACCGGAAGGTCGTGGCCTACGTCAACCAGGTCATCGGCACGTCGAAGGCGGCGATGAGCACCGCCGAGGCGGCCTGGAAGGACGAGCCGATCATCGACCTGATCAACGCGGTCCAGACGGACACGGTGAAGGCGGCGCTCGCGGGCGGCGCCTACGCGGCGCTGCCGGTGCTGTCGCAGGCCTCCTGCTTCTCGCGCACGGCCGTCATCCCGGCCGGCCAGGTCACCATCAAGGACGCGGCCGGGCTGTACCCGTTCGAGAACACGCTGGAGGCGCGGGTGCTGACGGGCGCGCAGCTCAAGGACTACCTGGAGTTCTCGGCGCGGTACTACGTGCGGACGCCGGCCGGGGCGCCGGTGGACCCGGCGAAGCTGACGAACGCGGAGAACACGCCGGACTACAACTACGACGCGGTGTCGGGGCTGGTGTACGACATCGACATCGCGCAGCCGGCCGGCTCGCGGATCGTGAACCTGTCCTTCCAGGGCAAGCCGCTGGACCCGGCCGCGCAGTTCGTGCTGGCGGTCAACAACTACCGTGCCAACGGCGGCGGCAACTTCCCGCACGTCGCCGGGGCGAAGCAGGTGTGGGCGAACTCCGAGGAGATCCGCAACACGATCATCGCGTGGGTGAAGGCCAAGGGCGTCGTGGACCCCGCCGCGTTCGCCTCCGTGGACTGGAAGCTGGTCCGGGACGGGGTCGCCGTCTTCTAGGCCGCCCTTCGGGCGCGCCCGGGCTCAGCCCTCCAGGGGGATCAGGCCCTCGGGGGTCCTCGGGGCCGGGCGCGGTTCCTCCGGCCTGGCGAGGCCGAACGTCGTGAACGCCGTGCGGGCGGGGAGCGGGTAGGGCTCCTTGCCCGTCAGGGTGTTCAGGATCGCCGCGCTGCGCCAGGCCGCCAGGCCCAGGTCGGGGGCGCCCACGCCGTGGGTGTGCTTCTCCGCGTTCTGGACGTAGACCGCTCCGGTGACCGAGCCGTCCAGGACCAGCCGGAAATCGGCGTCTACGCGCGGCCGTTCGCAGGAGTCCAGGCGCATGTAGGGGTCGAGCCCGGACAGCATGCGGGCCACGGGGCGCTCCCGGTAGCCGGTGGCGAGGACCACCGCGTCGGTGGTCAGCCGGGAGCGCACGCCCTGCTGGGCGTGTTCGAGGTGCAGCTCGACCTTGGTGGTGGCGACCCGGCCCGCCGTACGGACGTTGACCCCGGGGGTGAGGGTGGCGTCGGGCCAGCCGCCGTGCTGGGTGCGGCGGTAGAGCTCGTCGTGGATGGCGGCGATGGTGTCGGCGTCGATGCCCTTGTGGAGCTGCCACTGGCGGGGCAGCAGCTCGTCGCGGACGGGCTCGGCCAGGGCGTGGAAGTAGCGGGTGTAGTCGGGGGTGAAGTGCTCCAGGCCCAGCTTCGAGTACTCCATCGGCGCGAAGGTCTCGGTGCGGGCGAGCCAGGTGAGGCCCTCGCGGCCCGGCGGGCGGGCACGCAGCAGGTCGAGGAAGACCTCGGCGCCGGACTGGCCGGAGCCGACGACGGTGACGTGGTCGGCGGCGAGGAACCGCTCGCGGTGGTCCAGGTAGTCCGCCGAGTGGATGACCGGCACGGCGGGGGCGTCGGCGAGCGGCTTCAGCGCCTCGGGGACGTACGGCTCGGTGCCGACGCCGAGCACCAGGTTGCGGGCGAAGGCGCGGCCCAGCGCCTCGGCCTGGCCGTGGGCGTCGAGCTGGGTGAAGTCGACCTCGAACACCTCCCGTTCGGCGTTCCAGCGGACCGCGTCCACCTGGTGCCCGAAGTGCAGTCCGGGGAGGTTCTCGCTGACCCAGCGGCAGTACGCGTCGTACTCGGTGCGCTGGATGTGGAAGCGCTCGGCGAAGTAGAACGGGAAGAGCCGCTCGCGGTGGCGCAGGTAGTTGAGGAACGACCAGGGGCTGGCCGGGTCGGCGAGGGTCACCAGGTCCGCCAGGAACGGCACTTGGAGGGTGGTGCCCTCGATGAGCAGGCCGGGGTGCCAGTGGAAGGCGCGGCGCTGTTCGTAGAAGGCGGTGGAGAGCCCGCCGGGCACGCCGTGGGCGAGGGCGGCGAGCGAGAGGTTGAAGGGGCCCACTCCGATGCCCACCAGGTCGTGCGGACGGTCGATGTCTTGGGCGGGTGACGGTGCGGTCATCGCGGGGTGCTGCCTTCCACGGTCTTGAGGAGCTGTGCCAGGTCGCCGGTGGTGGTGTGGGGGTTGAGCAGGGTGGCCTTGAGCCACAGGCGCCCGTCGGCGCGGGCCCGGCCGAGGACGGCGCGGCCCTCGGTGAGCAGGGCGCGCCGGACCGCGGCGACCTCGTCGTCGGTGGCGCCCGCGGGGCGGAACAGGACGGTGGAGATCGCGGGGCGCACGTACAGGTCGAGCCCGGGGTCCTGCTCGACGAGGTCGGCGAGGGTTCGCGCGCGTTCGATCGTGCGGTCGACGAGGGCGGCGATGCCGGTGCGGCCGAGGGCGCGGAGGGTGACGGCGATCTTCAGTACGTCGGGCCGGCGGGTGGTCCGCAGGGAGCGTCCGAGGAGGTCGGGTAGGCCCGCCTCGGTGTCGTCCTCGGCGTTGAGGTAGTCGGCGGTGTGCGCGAGCGGGGCGAGGCGGGCCGGGTCGGGGACCGCGAGGAGCCCCGCGGCGACCGGCTGCCAGCCGAGTTTGTGCAGGTCGAGGGTGACTGAGTGGGCGTGCTCCAGACCGTTCAGCAGGGCGCGGTGGGTGTCGCTGAAGATCAGCGGCCCGCCGTACGCGGCGTCGACGTGCAGCTCGGCGCCGTGCCGGGCGCACAGGGCGGCGATCTCGGGGAGCGGGTCGACGGCTCCGGTGTCGGTGGTGCCGGCGGTGGCCGTGACGAGCAGGGGCCGGTGCAGATCGGTGAGGGCGTCGTCGAGGGCGGCGAGGTCGAGGGTGCCGGAGGGCGCGGGGACGGTGACGGGTTCGGGCAGGCCGAGCAGCCAGGCGGCGCGGGCGAGCGAGTGGTGGGCGTTGGCACCCTGGACAACCTGGACGGCGCCGTGCCGTTCGCGGGCCAGCAGCAGGGCGAGCTGGTTGGACTCGGTGCCGCCGCTGGTGACCAGCGCGTCGCCGCCGGGCCAGAACGCGGCGGCCAGCTCCCGGGTGACGAGGGCTTCGAGCTCGGCGGCGGCGGGGGCCTGGTCCCAGGAGTCCAGGGACGGGTTGAGGGCGCAGGCGGCGAGGTCGGCGGCGGCCGCGAGGGCCAGCGGCGGGGTGTGCAGATGGGCCGCGCAGCGCGGGTCGGCGGGGTCGGCCGCGCCTTCGGCCAAGGCCCTGACCAGGGTGGTCAGCGCCTCTTCGGCGCCGGTGCCGTGGGCCGGGAACACCTCCCCGACGGCGGCCCGGACCCGGACGGCCACGGCTTCGGGGCCGCCGTGCGGCAGCGGGCCGCCCCGGGCCACCGCGCCCTCGCCCAGCGCGTCGAGGACGACGGCGACGAGGGGGCGCAGGGCGGCGGGGCCGGTGGGGCCGCCGGCGAGGGGCGGGGTGTGCATGCGGGGGGAGTCCTTCGGGTACGCGAACGACGGCTCCCCCAGCGTGCGGCGTCCCGGCGCGGTCGGACCGCCGCGCGGGGCGATCTCAACCCGAAAGTGGTACTTGGCCCCCGGAGGCGGGGTGCCGGGGGGTGGCGCGCTGGTATGAGCACGCCACCCCCGTCACCGGACCTCCCCGGTCGGGCCCCGGGCGGGCACGCCTCGCCCAGGACCAACCCCTGGACCTCCCCCGTCACGCGTTACGGACTTGCGGCGCAGCGCCGGCAGGAGGTCGTCGCGGGACAGGCACGCCTCGCCCCGTGCCACCGCCGGACCGGCCCCCTCACGCGTTCCGGACCGCCAGGGCCCGGCGCAGGTCGTCGACCTGGTCGGTCAGCTTGCGGCGCAGCGCCGGCAGGAGGTCGTCGCGGGACAGGCACGCCTCGCCCAGGGCCACCGCCTCCTCGTCGACCGCGAACTGCGGGAAGGCGTAGCGGCCGGCGGCCTCCGCGATCGCGGGGCCGCGCCGGGCGGCCAGCGGGACGGCGTCCACGTAGAAGGCCGCCACGTACTCCCGTACGAGATCGGCCTGTTCAGGCTGCCAGAAGCCCTGGGCGGTGGCGGTGAACAGGTAGTTGGAGAGGGTGTCCCCCTCGAACATCGCGGCCCACGCGGCCGTCTTGGCCGACGGGTCGGGCAGCGCGGCGCGGCAGCGGGCCGCGCCCTCCTCGCCGGTGGCGCTGTGGTCGCGGGCCAGCTCGGCGTCGATCTCCGCCTCGGAGACCGCGCCCAGGACCGCGAGGCGGGTCAGGACGCGCCAGCGCAGCTCCGGGTCGAGCTCGGGGCCGCCGGGCACGCTGCCGTCGGCCAGCCACTCCTGGATGGTGTGGGGCTGGGCGGCGCAGTCGATGAAGTGGCGTACGGCGATGAGGCGCAGGCCCGGGTTGTCGCCGTCCTCGGTGCGGCGCAGCAGGTCCCGGGTGAGGT
Source organism: Streptomyces sp. NPDC005878 (assembly GCF_040629815.1). Lineage (NCBI taxonomy): Bacteria > Bacillati > Actinomycetota > Actinomycetes > Kitasatosporales > Streptomycetaceae > Streptomyces > Streptomyces sp. NPDC005878. The sequence continues at coordinate 139,099 of NZ_JBEXWK010000007.1, read as the reverse complement.
CGCCGAGCAGGGTGAGGGCGGCGGGGCGGGCGCTGTCCGCGAGGTAGCGGTCGGCGACCTGGGCGCGGGCGAAGCCGAGGACGCCCTGGACGACGGCGAGGTCCGACTCGTACGGGAGGTGGGCGCGGGCGGCCTCCAGATAGGCGGCGGGCGCCAGCTGGCCGTCGCGGACCATGTCGCGGGCGGCGTTCCAGACGACGGCGCGGCCGAGGGGGTCGGGCAGCCCGGACAGGGAGCGCAGGGCGGTCTCCCAGGACTCGGTGTCCAGGCGCACCTTGGCGTAGGAGAGGTCGCCGTCGTTGAGGAGCACGAGCGCGGGGCGGGCACCGGGCCGGGTGAGGGGCGTGCCGGGGACGTCGATCTCGAAGCGCTCGCGCAGGACGAGGCGCCCGGGCCTGGCGGGGTCGGTGTCGTAGGCGCCGACCGCGATCCGGTGCGGGCGGTCCCCGTCCTGCTCGACGGCGAGCGTCCAGGAGCCCTCGGCCTCGCCGACCACCGGCGTGAGGGTGTCCACGCCCGTGGTGCGCAGCCACTTCTCCGCCCAGGCGTGGACGTCGCGGTCGGTGGCGGAGGCCAGGTTGTCGATGAAGTCGGCGAGGGTGGCGTTGCCGAACTTGTGCCGCTGGAAGTGGGTGTTGATGCCCGCGAGGAAGTCCTTCTCGCCCATCCAGGCCACCAGCTGGCGCAGCGCGGAGGCGCCCTTGGCGTAGGAGATGCCGTCGAAGTTGAGCATCGCGGAGGCGGTGTCGGGCACGGCGTCCGGGTCGGGGGCGACGGGGTGGGTGGAGGGGCGCTGGTCGGCGTCGTAGCCCCAGGCCTTGCGGACGATGCCGAAGTCCACCCAGGTGTCGGTGAAGCGGGTCGCCTCGGTGAGCGTCTGGTAGCCCATGTACTCGGCGAAGGACTCGTTCAGCCAGATGTCGTCCCACCAGCGCAGGGTGACCAGGTCGCCGAACCACATGTGGGCCATCTCGTGCGCGACGACCATGGCGCGGGTCTGGCGCTCGGTGTCGGTGACGGCGGAGCGGTAGACGAACTCGTCGCGGAAGGTGACCAGGCCCGGGTTCTCCATGGCGCCCGCGTTGAACTCGGGCACGAAGGCCTGGTCGTAGGAGTCGAACGGGTAGGGCTCGTCGAACTTCTCGTGGTAGCGGTCGAAGCACTGCCGGGTGATCTCGAAGAGCTCCTCGGCGTCGGCGTCGAGGTGGGGGGCGAGCGAGCGGCGGCAGTGCAGGCCGAAGGGCAGGCCGGCGTGCTCGGTGGTGATCGAGTGCCAGGGGCCCGCGGCGAGCGCCACGAAGTAGGTGGAGAGCAGCGGTGTGGTGGCGGCCTTCCAGCGGCCCCCGCCCTGGTGCTCGGTGACGCCGTTGGCGAGCACGGTCCAGTTCTCGGGCGCGGTGACGGTGAGGTCGAAGACGGCCTTGAGGTCGGGCTGGTCGAAGGCGGCGAAGACGCGCTGCACGTCCTCCATGAAGAGCTGGGTGTAGAGGTAGGTCTCGCCGTCGGCCGGGTCGGTGAAGCGGTGCAGCCCCTCGCCGGTGTGCGAGTACGTCATCTCCGCCTCGACGCGCAGCTCGTGCGGGCCCTCGGCGAGGCCGGTGAGCGCGAGGCGGTTCCCGGCGAGTGCGGCGGGGTCCAGCGGCTCCCCGTCGAGGGTGACCGAGCGCAGGGTGGCCGGCTTGACCTCGACGAAGGTGTCTCCGGCCGCGCGCGTGGTGAAGTGGATGACGGTGTGGGAGTCGAAGGTCTCCTCGCCGGTGGTGAGATCGAGGGCGATCTCGTACCGCTGGACGTCGAGGAGCCGGGCACGGGTCTGCGCTTCGTCGCGCGTCAGTACGGACATGGAGGCCATGCTGCCCGATGTGCCCCGGTCGGCACATCGGGATGGTGTTGCGCTCTCAGCGCACGCGCCGTGCGGGTGCGCCGCGGCTCACGAGGACTTGGCGATCGTCTCGTGGTGCCTGATCACCTCCGCGATGATGAAGTTCAGGAGCTTCTCGGCGAAGGCCGGGTCCAGCTTGGCGTTCTCCGCGAGGCGGCGCAGCCGGTCGATCTGCTGGGCCTCGCGCGCGGGGTCGGCCGGCGGCAGCTTGTGCTCGGCCTTGAGGTGGCCGACCTGCTGGGTGCATTTGAAGCGCTCGGCGAGCATGTGGACGACGGCCGCGTCGATGTTGTCGATGCTGTCCCGGAGCCGGGCGAGTTCCGCCTGCACGGAGGGGTCGATCGTGGTCATGGTCGTCGAGCTTACGTGGCCGGGCCGGGGATCGTCGGAGGGTGTTCAGGATCCGGGATCCTCTCGCTCCAGCCGCCGGGGACGGCCCGTCCCTGCTGCTCACGGAAGCGGACGGGGGCGGTGCCGACACGCCGGGTGAACAGGCGGGAGAAGTACGCGGGGTCGTCGTAGCCCACCCGGCGGGCCACGGCGGCGACCGGCAGCTCGGTGGCGGCGAGCAGCTCCTTGGCCCGGCCGAGGCGGATGCCGAGCAGATAGTCCTTGGGGCTGCACCCCGCGCCCCGGCGCACCGCCGTGCGCAGCTCGGCGGGGGTCATCCCGTGCCGGGCGGCGTGCTCGGCCACCGACAGCGGCTGGAAGGCGTCGCGGGCGAGCGCCTGGAGGACGGGGTCGCCGTCGGGCGCCAGGTCGGCGCGGGCGCGGCGCAGGGCGACGAGGAGTTCGTGGACGGCGGCGGCCGTCTCGACCTCCAGGAGCGGGTTGCCCCGGCGGGCCGCCCGGGCGATCCGGCCGACGGCGGCGCGGGCGCCCGCGGTGTCGGCGAGCGGGACGACGGGCCGGTCGGGCTCGATGTAGCCGAGCTCGGTGTAGGTGGCGGTGGCGGGTCCGGCGAAGTCGACGAACGACTCGTCCCAGCCGGTGGCCGGGTCGGGTCCGTAGTGGTGGGGGACGCCCGGGGTGAGCCAGAGCAGCGCGGGCGCGGTGACGGTGACCCGCCGCCCGTCCGGACCCTCGAACCAGCCGCCGCCCGCGCCGATGACCACGGCCACGTGGTGGTCCAGGGTGCGCGGTCCGACGCTGGGCAGGGCGCCGTGCTGCATCCCGACGCCGAGGCAGACAAGGCCGAGCCGGTGGTGGACCTGGCTCGGCGTGAAGTAGCGCATCCAGGTGTGGTACATGCCGCCCCCGCCGCCTCCCGTCACCTCTTTGCGTCCAATCAGCGCCGATCTTTGTCCATGGACCGGGGCCCGCGCCAGGGGTGAGGGTGGCGGGGGCGGAACGAGAGACGGGCGGGCCGATGGCTGACTTCACCGTGGGTGAGAAGGACTTCCTGCTGGACGGGCGGCCGGTGCGGCTGCTGTCGGGGGCGCTGCACTACTTCCGGGTGCACGAGTCGCAGTGGGGCCACCGGCTGGCGATGCTGCGGGCGATGGGGCTGAACTGCGTCGAGACGTACGTGCCGTGGAACCTGCACGAGCCGGCCCCGGGCCGCTTCCGGGACCCGGGGGCGCTCGGCCGGTTCCTGGACGCGGCGCGCGCGGCCGGGCTGTGGGCGATCGTGCGCCCAGGACCGTACATCTGCGCCGAGTGGGACAACGGCGGGCTGCCGCACTGGCTGACGGGGGCGCTGGGGCGGCGGGCGCGCACCCGGGACGGGGAGTACCTCGGGCATGTGGAGCGCTGGTTCGGTGCGCTGCTGCCGCAGGTCGTGGCCCGGCAGGCCGACCGGGGTGGCCCGGTGCTCATGGTGCAGGTGGAGAACGAGTACGGCAGCTACGGCACGGACCGGGTGTATCTGCGGGCGCTCGCGGACCTGCTGGGCGAACTGGGCGTGACCGTCCCCCTGTTCACCTCCGACGGGCCCGAGGACCACATGCTGAGCGGCGGCTGCGTCCCCGGGCTGCTCGCCACCGTCAACTTCGGCTCGGGTGCCCGCGAGGGCTTCGGGGTGCTGCGCCGCCACCGGCCCGGGGGGCCGCTGATGTGCATGGAGTTCTGGTGCGGCTGGTTCGCGCACTGGGGCGCGGAACCGGTGCTGCGGGACGCCGGGGAGGCGGCCGGGGTGCTGCGCGAGATCCTGGAGTGCGGCGCCTCCGTCAACCTCTACATGGCGCACGGCGGCACCAGCTTCGCCGGGTGGGCGGGCGCCAACCGGGACGGTGGGGAGCACCTGGGCACGCTGCGCCCGGACGTCACCTCCTACGACTACGACGCGCCCGTCGACGAGTACGGCCGCCCGACGCCGAAGTTCTGGGCGTTCCGCGAGGTGCTCGCCGAGTACGCCCCCGGCCCGCTGCCCGAGCCGCCGCCCGCGCCCGCGCGGCTGGGCGCCCCGGTCACGGCGGCGCTGACGGAGTGGGTGGCGGCCGAGGATGTCCTGGAGGCGCTGGGGACGGCGGAGGAGGTGTACGCGGTGCCGCCGACGTTCGAGGAGCTGGACGTGGACCGGGGGGTGGTGCGCTACCGGTTCGAGGTGCCCGGGCCTCGGCAGCCGTATCCGCTGCGGGTGCTGGGGCTGCGCGACCGGGCGGTCGTGTACGTGGACGGGGTGCGGGCCGGGGTGCTCACCGAGGAGGACGCGGTGCCGGCGGAGCCGGTGGCGGGGCCCGCCGAGGTCGAGCTGTGGGTGGAGTCGCTGGGGCGGGTCAACTACGGGCCGACGCTCGGTGAGCCGAAGGGGATCACCGGCGGGGTGCTGCACGAACGCCAGTTCCTGCACGGTGTGCGCGCGCGTGGCCTGCGGCTCGACGCCTTCGAGGAGGCGTTCGCGGACCCGGCGCTGATGCGGCGGCTGCCATTCCGTTCAACTGCGGACGCCGGGCGGGGACTGTTTCGGGGCACCTTCGACGCCCCGGACCGGGGGGACGCGCGCCTGGAACTGAGCGGCCTGGTGCGGGGTTTCGTCTGGGTGAACGGCGTCAACGTCGGGCGTTACTGGAATACCGGACCGCAGCGGTCCCTTTACGTCCCCGGCGCGGTGCTGCGGGATCTGGCCAACGAGGTATGGGTGTGGGAGGTCGAGGTTGAGGACGCGACGGGTCCGGAAGTGACTTTCCATTAGCCTCGAAGAGCGCCCAAGAAAGCGCGTTCTCCCTTTCCGACGCACCCTTTGAGGTTGACATGAAGGATCTCATCAGCCGATCCCGCATCGCCAAGTTGGCCGCCTCTGGAGCCGCCGTGGCAGCCACCCTGCTGCTCGCCACTCCCGCGTCCGCCGCGACCACGATCTCGGTGACCCCGAACACGGGGCTCTCCGACGGCCAGACCGTCTCGGTGACCGCTTCCGGTTACACGCCCGGCGCCGCCGTGAACGTCGGCGAGTGCGCCTCCGCCACCGTCTGTTCCCACGACGTCAAGTACCTCACCGCCGACGCCGACGGCGCCATAGCGGTGACCCTCGACGTGCGGAAGGCCTTCACCGCCAAGGACTGGTCCACCGGCCAGGACGTCCCCGTGGACTGCGCCGCCGCGCAGTGCAACATCACGGCCTGGGAGCAGACCACCGGCAACACCGTCCAGACCATCTCCTTCGGCTGAGCCGGCCGCTGCCCCGCCTCCCTTCTCCGGGGCGGGGCAGCCTCTCGTCCCGTCCGGCTACACCTCCCGCACCTCGAACGCGTCCAGCGTGAACTCCGCCGTCCCGTCGTCCCCGGTCCTGCGCAGCCCGACCCACGCCTCGCCGCTCGCGGGGGCGGTGAACTCGTAGTCGAGGACGGCCGGAGCGGTCGCCTCGCCGAACACCTCACGGCTCAGCTCGCGCGTGCCGGAGCCCTCGTCGACGGCCGTGACCCACGCGTACTGCCCGGCCTTCTCGCACGCGTAACGGAAGATCACGCGGTAGCGCTTACTGGGGAGGAAACGGACGGTGAACGGCACGGTCCGGTAGACCAGGCCCTCGTTCTCGCCGCGTGACTTGAGCGACTGGCCGCCGTCCAGCACGTCGTCGATCGCCTTCCCGTTCCAGCCCCGCTGGGTGTACGGGGCGTGCCGCTGCGCGATGTGGGTGCGCGGGTCGGTGGCGCCGCCCGCGTCGCCCTTGACGAAGACGCCCCAGCCCTGCGGCACGTTCTCGAAGTCCTCGTACACCAGCGCGCCCTCCTTCGCGGTGGGCCGGGCGGGCACGATCCGGACGTTGTCGAACCGCACCCGGGCCTCCCCCGCGTCGGCGCACAGGCGCAGCTCGACCGGGCCGCCGCCCTCGGGGACCGTGAAGGGGGTGAACATCCGCTGGAAGCGGGTGCCGTGCTTGCGGTCGGCGGCGACGAAGTTGACGGCCGTGGAGGTCGCCGTCCAGGTGCGGGCGGTCACCCCGTCGGCGGTGCGCACCTCCAGCGCGGCCACCCGCCGCTCCCCCGCCCGCTCGCCCACCTCGACCTGTACGGAGGCCGCGTAGGTGCCGGGCGCGAGGCGGGCCGCCCGCTGACCGGCCGAGGCCGCCGCGCCCGCGCCGATCACCAGCTCGTAATCGCCGAGCGCGCTGCGCCGGACGGAAGCCGGGCCGCTGACCGTCCAGCCCTCCAGGGAGCCGGAGTGGAAGCCCGGGTCGTACAGCCCGGTGCCCTGGCCCCAGCGCGGGTCGCGGGCACGGGCCCGTTCGCGCAGGACGACATAGGGCTGCCCGGCCGCCGCGCCTTCGATGGTGACCGTGCCGGAGCGGACCGGCAGCTCGCGCGCGTCGGCGCGGCCCTGGTCGGTGAGCCGGTACAGGACGACGGTACGGGCTCCGGACCAGCCGCGCGGCAGCCGCCAGCGGGTCGTGCCGCCCGCCGGGTGGTAGTGGTAGAGCTTGGCCGGGTCGGTCGCGCGGCGCGGCTCCCAGGGCAGCAGATAGGTCCCGCCCTCGTACACCACACGCCCGTCCGTGGTGATCCGGCGGGTGCCGTCGGCGTCGGAGACCGCGGTGGCGCCGGGCCCGAAGAAGGTGATCTCGTGCTCTTCCCAGCGCCGGATCGGATACGCCTGGAGGTACTTGGCGGGCAGCGAGTGCGTCCAGATCAGCTCGTGGAACGCCGTCCAGTCGGTCTTGCCGACCCATCCCTCGAAGGTGCCCATCCGGGCGTGGCCGAGCAGGGTCGGCCACTTGTCGGCGAAGACGTCCTTCTGGTGGTGGCGGATGAACCGGATCAGCCGGGAGTTGATCCCGCGCGAGGTGTCGCCGCCGTAGTCGGTCTCGTTGGCCCAGTGCGACCAGAGCGAGGAGCGCTCCAGGCCGTGGCCCCACTCGGAGGCCACCAGCCAGCCCTGGGCGCGCAGTTCGCGCTGGAGGCGGTCGGAGGTCCAGCCGGACTCCCGGAACACGTCGATGTACAGGGCGTTCAGTGCCGGGTCCGTGTCGCGGCGCAGGGCGGCGAACCGCCGTGCGATGTCGCCGGAGACCAGGTCGCGGCGCTGGTCGATGCGGTAGGACTGGTCGAGCCAGTCCCACTGCTCGTTCGTCTTGTCGACCAGGGTCTCGGAGAAGGCGTGGGCGACGGGGTAGGACTCGGTGGCGTTGACGTGGACGGCGAAGTCGCTGTTCCACTTCTTCCCCTCGCGGACGAGGCGATTGAGGTCGTCGAGACCGCCGGCGCGCTCGTTGTAGTTGCCCGCGTAGTCGGGGTGGGCCGAGTCGTGGCCCTCGGACTGGTAGCCCTTGAGGAGCGTGTACTGGCGCAGGCCGTCGGTGGCGAGCGAGATCCGCTTGACGTTGTCGAGGGTGGCGAGGAACGGGTTGGTCGCCTGTGAGGCGAAGTTGAAGGGGATGTGCGGGACGACCCGCAGGTGCTGCTCGTCCGCGCCGAGCGGATCGGCCATGATGTCGCGGAAGGCGATGGCCGCGTCCTGCCAGTCGACGGTGCCGTCGCCGCCCCGGTCCCCGGTGATGATCACGGTGGCGTACGGCAGGGGCTCGGTGTCGTCCACGGCGGCGGTGGCGGCCCGGTGCGTCCACTCGCCCGGGACGAGCCGCGCCTCGACGTCACCGTCCCGCCGTACGGTCTGGCGCCACAGCCGCCCGTTCTCCCAGGTGGTCCCCGCCGCGCTGTCGGGCTTGTCGTAGACGGTGTTGGTCTCGACGGCGCCGCCGAGCGTGTCGTGCGCGACGACGGCGTAGGCGCAGCCGACGGGTGCCGCGTCCGGTGCGGTGTCCGCGGTGACCCGGACGAGCGTGTCGCCGCTCTTGGCCTTGTCCAGCTGGATCCGGGCGGCGTAGAGGGTCGCGCCCGGCTGGTCACCGCGTACGGAGAGCAGGGCGAGGCCGGGGAGCCGCAGGGTGCCGACGCGCAGGGCGGGGGTGTCGTGGATTCGGGTGACGCGCCAGTGGACGCGGTCGGCGTCGACGCGGATCTCCACGTCGACGCGGGTGCCCGTGCCGCCGAAGGCGAGGGTGTACGCGACGTGGTCGCGGGCCGTGCGCGCGGTGACGGCGGGTGTGTGGGCCACGCCGTCGACCAGCACGGTCGTGACGGGGTCCCGCTGCCCGTAGAGCTTCGCGCCAGTGGGGCGGTGGGTGTACGCGATGACGCGCGGGAAGGCGGTGTCGACCCTCACCTCCAGGTGGGGCGAGCGGATGACGCCCTCGCCGGTCGCCGCCGCGCGGGCGGTGCCGGGCGCGCCGAGCGCGGCCCCCGCCCCGGCGAGCGCGGTGGCCGCGACCACGGTCCTCCGCTTCGGTCCGCGTGTCTCTTCGGCGTTCACGACAGCCTCCTGGGTTGCGACGGGGTGTCTCGTGCCAGGTCACGATGGGCTGGGCGGGTGGGGTGCGCCCATGGACAAATGGGCGGGGTTGTTGGACTCAGCGGCTCGTCCGGGGGCCGGCGGGTGGCGGGTCGCGCGGTTCCCGCGCCCGGAAAGCCCTTGGCCGCGCCGGTTCTGCGGCTGCGGCCGCCACCTCGGGGGCGCCGGGGGCCGCGTGCGCGAGCCGGCACGGCCCGCGGACGAACGGGGGGCCGCACGGGCCGCCCGGGATCGGTGCGCACCGGTCCGGGACGGCCCGCACCGAGTCCCGGCCGGCCCGCGGAGCTACAGCGTCGCCGCCGCCCTCGCGATGTCGGCCGCGAAGGTCGAGACCTCGCTGTAGACGCCGGGGTAGCCGGGCTCGGCGCAGCCCTGTCCCCAGCTCACGATGCCGACCTGGATCCAGGCGTTGTCGTTGTCCCTGCGGAACATGGGGCCGCCGGAGTCGCCCTGGCAGGTGTCGACGCCGCCCTGGTCGACGTAGCCCGCGCAGATCTCCTCGCCCGGGACGAGGTCGCTGCCGTACGCCTGCTGGCACTGGGCGTCGGAGACGAAGGGGACCGTCGCCTTGTAGAGGTAGCGCTGCTGGCCGCCGCCCTCGCGGCGGGCGCCCCAGCCGGCGATGGTGAAGGTGCCGTTGTTGTACTGGGTGGTCGTGGCGATCTTGAGGGTCGGCTGGCCGACCGGCTTGGCGAGCTTGATCAGCGCCCAGTCCTTGCCCTTGCCGTCGTAGCCGGGCGCCTGGAGCACCCGGGTCGACTTCACCTTGACGGCGCCGCTGCTCTGGAGGTCGACGACGCCGGTGGTCGCGGTGATGGAGGTGTTGGCGCCGGAGCCGTCCACGCAGTGGGCCGCGGTGAGGACGATCTGCTGGGTGTAGAGGGCGCCGCCGCAGCCCATGGAGAGGCGGACCATGAACGGGAACTCGCCCTGGGCGGCGCGGGTGCCGCCGACCACGGGCGTCGGGGACGCCGAGGCGCCGGTGGCGGGCTGGAGGGTGAAGGCGGCGAGGGTGACCGCGGCGACGGCGACGCATCTCTTGAGGGCGCGCGCGAGTGTGTTCGTCAAGGGACTGCCCTTCGTGGGGGGTGGACGTCCGCGCGCCGACACACCGTGGGGATGACATGGGCGCGTCAATGCGCGTGCTGTGGATTATGAGAGCCGCCCGGGGAGGCGACAAGGAGGGCTTTTTGGCCATGCGCGCACGGACGGCCGATGAGGCCAACTCCCGTACACTGAAGGCACGTTCACCGTCCTGCGGGGGTGGCAGCGTGACCCACGAGAGCGCGGGCGGACCGGAGGACGGACCGGCGCCGGGACCGGTCGTCCACGGGTTCCCGCACATCGAGACCGTACGGGCGGCGATCACCGCGCTGCACCGGCGGCTGTCGTACGACGGCGTCCAGGGGTACGCGACGAGCGTCCTGCCCGCCGACGTCGCCTTCGCCGACCACGACGACCTCCATCTGGGCACCCAGCGCGTCGCCCGGGCACTGGTGGGGCATCTGCGCCTGCCGGACGCGCGGATGATCGTCGGGTTCCGCGCGATGCGGCACGCGGCCTCGGTCGAACTGGCCGCGGGCCCCGAGTACTTCATCGAGCTCAACGACCGCTTCCGCGCCCACCGCCGGGACATCGGGGCGGCGCTCGCCCACGAGATCACGCACGTGCTGCTGCACCGGCTCGGCCTCGCGTTCCCCGGGACGCGGGACAACGAGATCCTCACGGACACGGTGACGACGTATCTGGGCGCGGGGTGGCTGCTGCTCGACGCGTTCCGGGAGGACGGGGTGTCCAGCCAGAAGCTCGGGTATCTGACGCCGGAGGAGTTCGGGTACGTGCTGGCGAAACGGGCCGCGGTGTTCGGGGAGGACCCCTCGCCGTGGTTCACCAGCCCCCAGGCGTACCCCGCCTACCGGGCCGGCCTCGCCCGCGCACGCCGCGACGGGGAGCAGCCGCCCTTGGTGGCGGCCGGGTGGGTGGGGCGGCGCCGGTACGCCAAGGACCGGCGGGAGGCGCGGGAGCGGGGCGGGGCGTGGGCGGCCGCGGGGGTGCCGTACTCCTTCGAGGAGGAGGGCGGGGCGCTGCGGGTGTGCTTCCCCTGCCCGACGTGCGGGCAGCGGATCCGGGTGGGGGTCCGGGGGCGGGTGCGGGTGCGGTGCGCGGTGTGCCGGACGGTCCTGGCCTGCGACACCTAGCCACGCCCCGCGTCCGGGGCCGCTCCGGACCCCGCCCTCCGGCCGCGGGCCGTGGTGAGGCGCTACGGACGTCAGCAGCCGAAGTCGACCAGGTCGAACGTCCCGTAGTGGTCCGAGGTGTAGTAGTCCTCGTCCGCCTGGCGGCCCGTGACGATGCGGCGGGCGCCGCGCGTCGGGGAGTTCGGGGTCTTCACCGTGTACTCGTGGTAGTAGCCGCTCGACTGCGACGGCAGCACGTGCTCGCGGTTGGAGAAGACGACACCGTCCTGCGCGTACGGGAACGGGCCGCCCGCGTCGATGAGCCGCAGGGTGTCGTGCGCCTGCGGGGGCAGGGCCGAGGAGCAGATGCTTCCGGTGCTCCGCACGGACGCGGTGGAGGCCGTGGCCTGGACGGCGGTCGGGCCGAGGAGCAGGGTGGCGGCGACCGTCAGGGCCGCGCCGAGCGTGGTGAGGCGTGGGGGGATTCTCATGACGATCATGATGACGCGCGTAGAGGCAGGGCGGTCAAGACCGATCCCCTTGAATTTTCCCCGAGTTAACCCGCGGCACCGCCCCGTAACGGGAGCGTCCGCCGGTCTTTGCCCTCATGGGCAGATTTTGGCCATTCTTTCGTTTCGGCGAACTAACGGCCTTGCTACTCTCCCCGCCATGGACCACACCATGGACCACAGCCTCGCTGCCGACCGCGCCAAGGCGGTCGAAGACCTTCTCCACGTGGCACGCGAACACAGCGGCGTCACGGTGATGTTCCACACCGCGATAGCCGAAAGGCAAGGCCTGGGAGCCTCCGAGACGAAGACGCTCGACCTGCTGGAGCGGTACGGTCCCCTCACCGCCAAGGAGCTCTCCCAGCACACCGGCCTCGCCCCCGCCTCCGTCACCGGCCTCGTCGACCGCCTGGAGGCCAAGGGGTTCGTCCGGCGCGCCAAACACCCCACCGACAAGCGGCGCGTACTCATCGAGATCCGCTGGGAGAACCTCCACGGCCTGAAGCGGTTCTTCGTGGACTGGTCCCGCGAAGTGGCCGAGTTCTGCGGGGAGTTCACCACCGAGGAGCTGGTGACCGTGGTCCGCTTCCTGGCCGGCAACAGCACCCTCCAGCGCGAGGCGGCGGCGAGACTCGGACCGTGACGCGCTCTCCCGCCCCGCACTCCGCCGCGTACCGTCCCCCGTTCACCCCGCCCCGTACACCGCTCCCGGCGCCTCGGCCTCCCCCAGAAGCCGGCGTGCCGCCTCCCCCGCCTCCGCCGGGGTCCAGCGCGCCCCCTTGTCCGCCGTCGGGCCCGGACGCCAGCCCTCCATCACCGTGATGCGGCCGCCCTCCGCCTCGAAGACCCGGCCCGTCACGCCCTTGCTCGCGGCCGAGCCGAGCCACACGACCAGCGGCGACACGTCCTCGGGCGCGGCCGCCAGGCCGGTGAAGACCCGCTCGGTCATCCGGGTGCGGGCCGCCGGGGCGATCGCGTTGACCTGGACGCCGTAGCGCGCGAGTTCGGCCGCCGCCACCAGGGTCAGACCCACGATCCCCGCCTTGGCCGCCGCGTAGTTCCCCTGGCCCACGCTGCCCAGCAGCCCCGCGCCCGAGGTCGTGTGGACGACCCGGGCCACCGGGCGGCGGCCCGCCTTCGACTCGGCGCGCCAGTGTGCCGCCGCCTCCCGCAGCGGCAGGAAGTGGCCCTTGAGGTGGACCCGCACGACCGCGTCCCAGTCAGCCTCGTCGAGGTTGACCAGCATCCGGTCGCGCAGGAAACCCGCGTTGCTCACCAGCGTGTCCAGGCGGCCGAAGTGGCCGAGGGCGGCCTCGACGAGGGAGGCCGCGCCCTTGGCGGTCGCGACGTCCCCGCCGTGCGCGACCGCCTCGCCGCCCGCCGCGCGGATCTCGGCGACGACCCGGCCGGCCGGGCTGCCGGGGGCCGGGGCGCCGTCGAGGCCCACGCCGAGGTCGTTGACGACGACCCGCGCCCCCTCGGCCGCGAACGCCAGGGCGTGCGCGCGGCCCAGCCCGCGCCCCGCCCCCGTCACCACGACGACCCGGCCCGCACTCATGTCCGTCATCTCAACTCCCCTGCTCCGGTGGCTTGTTCACGGTGGCCGCGTCCAGGAACGCCGGCCGCTCACCGCCGCCGTGGACGAGGAGGGACGCGCCGGTGATGTACGCGGCACGGGCGGAGGCGAGGAACACGGCCGCCCCGCCCACCTCGTCCGGCTCGGCGAGGCGCCCCAGGGGCACGGTGGCGGCCACGGCCGCGACCCCCTCCTCGTCCCCGTAGTGCAGGGGCGCGAGCTCGGTGCGGACCATGCCGAGCACGAGCGTGTTGACCCGCACCCCGGGCGCCCACTCCACCGCCATCGAGCGGGCCAGGCTCTCCAGGCCCGCCTTGGCGGCGCCGTACGCGGCGGTGCCGGGCGAGGCGCGGCAGCCGCTGACGCTGCCGATCATCACCACCGAGCCGCCGGACGCCCGCAGATGCGGGTACGCGGCGAGCGAGGCGGTGAGCGGCGCGGTGAGGTTGAGCTCCAGCACGCGCGCGTGCCGCTCGACGGAGGACTCGCCCAGGAGGCGGTAGGGGGTGCCGCCCGCGTTGTTGACGAGCACGTCGAGACGCCCGTACGCCGTCGCGACCGCGTCGAAGAACTCCCTCACGGCCACCGGTTCGCGCAGGTCGAGCGGGCGGAACACGGCCTCGCGGCCCGCCGCCCGGACCGGCTCGTGCGGAGGTCTGCGGGCGCAGACCACCACCTCGGCGCCCGCCACGAGGAACGCCCGCGCGATGCCCGCGCCGACGCCCCGGGTGCCGCCCGTGACGACCGCCGCCTTCCCGGCCAGCTCCATCCGCGCTACCTTCCTCACCTAACAAACGTTTGGTGGAAAGGTAGCTGATCCGCCCATGGGTGTCTCCACCACCGCCCCCGAGAAGGGCATGTCGCTCGTCACGGTCGACTTCCCGCCCGTCAACGCGCTGCCGGTACGCGGCTGGTACGAGCTGGCCGACGCCGTGCGCGCGGCCGGGCGCGACCAGGGCGTGCGCTGCGTCGTCCTGGCCGCCGAGGGACGCGGCTTCAACGCCGGCGTCGACATCAAGGAGCTGCGGCGCGAGAGCGGCCACGACGCGCTCATCGGCGCCAACCGGGGCTGCTTCGAGGCCTTCGCGGCGGTGTACGAGTGCGAGGTGCCGGTGGTCGCGGCGGTCCAGGGGCACTGCCTGGGCGGCGGGATCGGTCTTGTCGGCAACGCCGACGTGGTGGTCGCCAGCGAGGACGCGGTCTTCGGGCTGCCCGAGCTGGACCGGGGCGCGCTGGGCGCCGCCACCCATCTGGCCCGGCTCGTCCCCCAGCACCTGATGCGCGCGCTGTACTACACCTCGCGCACGGCCACGGCCCGCGAGCTGCTGGCCCACGGGTCGGTGTGGAAGGTGGTGCGCCGGGCCGAACTCCTGGACGCGGCGCTGGAGCTGGCCCGTGAGATCGCCCGCAAGGACGGCACCCTCATCCGGCTGGCCAAGGCCGCCATCAACGGCATCGACCCCGTCGACGTCCGCCGCAGCTACCGCTTCGAACAGGGCTTCACCTTCGAGGCCAACCTCAGCGGGGTGGCCGGCCGGATCCGCGACACCTTCGGCGAGGAGCCGGGGAAGGGGAGCGAGCGGGCATGACGGACAAGACCATGACGCCCGAGGACGTCGTCGCGCGGCTGCGCAGCGGGATGACCCTCGGCATCGGCGGCTGGGGTTCGCGCCGCAAGCCGATGGCGCTGGTGCGGGCGCTGCTGCGATCGCCGGTGACGGATCTGCGGGTCGTGTCGTACGGCGGCCCGGACGTCGGGCTGCTCGCGGCCGCCGGGCGGATCCGCGAACTCGTCGCCCCCTTCGCCACTCTCGACTCCATTCCCCTAGAACCGCGCTTCCGGGCGGCGCGCGAGGCGGGGACCCTCGCCCTGACGGAGATCGACGAGGCGATGTTCATGTGGGGCCTGCACGCCGCCGCCAACCGGCTGCCCTTCCTGCCGGTACGGGCCGGGCTCGGCTCCGACGTGATGCGGATCAACCCGGGGCTGCGGACGGTGACCTCGCCGTACGAGGACGGGGAGACGTTCGTGGCGGTGCCCGCGCTGCGCCTGGACGCGGCGCTGGTCCACCTCAACCGCGCCGACCGGCTCGGCAACGGCCAGTACCTGGGCCCCGACCCGTACTTCGACGACCTGTTCTGCGAGGCCGCCGACAGCGCGTACGTCTCCTGCGAGCGGCTGGTGGAGCCCGGCGGCTTCGCGGACGCCGTCCCGCAGACCCTGCTCGTCGCGCGCCACGCGGTCACGGGCGTCGTCGAGGCGCCGAACGGGGCGCACTTCACGTCATGCGTACCGGACTACGGGCGCGACGAGCCCTTCCAGAAGCTGTACGCGACGACGCCCTGGGAGGACTTCGCGGCGCGGTTCCTGTCCGGGCCGGACGAGAAGCACTACCAGTCGGCCGTGCGGGCCTGGCACGAGGAGGCGCGATGAACGGGCACTCCGCAGGGGCGGAAAAGGGGGCGGCGGAAAAGGGGGCGGCGGGAAACGATGCGCCGGGGGCGAGCCGTGCCGAGTACTGCGTGGTGGCCTGCGCCGAGGCGTGGCGCGGCGACGGGGAGGTGCTGGCCAGCCCGATGGGGCTGATCCCCTCGCTGGGTGCCCGGCTCGCCCGGCTGACCTTCGCCCCGGACCTGCTGCTCACCGACGGCGAGGCCACGCTGGTGGGGGCGGACGGGGCGGCGGAGGGCTGGCTGCCGTACCGCCGCCATCTGACGATGGTCACCGGGGGGCGGCGGCACGTGATGATGGGCGCGAGCCAGCTCGACCGGTTCGGCAACCAGAACATCTCCTGCATCGGCGACTGGGCCCGGCCCGCGCGCCAGCTGCTCGGGGTGCGGGGCGCGCCCGTCAACACCCTCAACAACCCGGTGAGTTACTGGGTGCCGCGCCACTCCCCCCGGGTCTTCGTGCCCGCCGTCGACCTGGTGTGCGGGGTCGGTTACGACCGGGCGGCGGCCGTCGGGGCGCGCTACCACCGCATCCCCCGGATCGTCACCGACCTCGGCGTCCTCGACTTCGCCACGCCCGATCGCACCATGCGGCTCGCCTCGCTGCACCCCGGGGTGACGGTCGAGCAGGTGCGCGCGGCGACGGGCTTCGCGCTGACGGCCCGGGACGACGTCCCGTACACGCGCGACCCCACCGCCGGGGAACTGCGCCTGATCCGGGAGATCCTGGACCCGCGGGGGCGGCGCGAGGGAGAGGTGCGCGGCTGATGGAGACGGCACTGACCCGGCTGGTGGGGGTGCGGCACCCGATCGTGCAGACGGGGATGGGGTGGGTGGCCGGCCCCCGGCTCGTGACGGCCACGGCCGAGGCCGGGGCGCTGGGCATCCTCGCCTCGGCGACGATGACGCCCGAGGCGCTGCGGGCGGCGGTACGGAAGGTCAGGTCGCGTACGGACGCGCCGTTCGGGGTGAATCTGCGGGCGGACGCGGGGGACGCGCGCGAGCGGGTGCGGATCATCGTGGAGGAGGGGGTGCGGGTGGCGTCCTTCGCGCTCGCCCCCTCACGGGAGCTGATCGCGGAGCTCAAGGACGCGGGGGTGGTGGTCGTACCGTCCGTCGGGGCGCGGCGGCACGCCGAGAAGGTGGCGGCGTGGGGCGCGGACGCGGTGATCGTGCAGGGCGGGGAGGGCGGCGGGCACACCGGGGAGGTGGCGACGACGGTCCTGCTGCCGCAGGTCGTGGACGCGGTGGACATCCCGGTGGTGGCGGCCGGGGGCTTCCACGACGGGCGCGGTCTGGTGGCGGCGCTGGCGTACGGGGCGGCGGGGGTCGCGATGGGCACCCGGTTCCTGCTCACCTCGGACTCTCCGGTGCCGGACGCGGTGAAGGCGCGGTATCTGGCGGCCGGGGTCGGGGACGTGACGGTGACCCGGGCGGTGGACGGCCTGCCGCACCGCGTGCTGCGCACGGAGCTGGTGGCTTCGCTGGAACGTGCCGGGCGGGTACGGGCGCTGGGCCGGGCGGTACGGCACGCGGCCGCCTTCCGCTCCCTGACCGGCCTGTCCTGGCCCCGTCTGGTCCGGGACGGGCGGTCCCTGCGCCACGGCAAGGACTTGACGTGGAGTCAGGTGCTGCTCGCCGCGAACACGCCGATGCTGTTGCGGGCGGCGATGGTCCAGGGGCGGGTGGACGCGGGGGTGATGGCGTCCGGGCAGGTGGCGGGGGTGATCGGGGATGTGCCGAGCGTGGGGGAGGTGGTGGGGAGGGTGATGGCGGAGGCGGAGGCGACGCTGTCGTCACTGCACGGTTTCGCCCCCACCCCACCCCTTCCCTGAACCCTCCGGGGGCGAAGCCCTCCCGGAGCGGGGAGTTCGTCCGCGGGCCGGTGGGGGGCTGATCGCGCAGTTCCCCGCGCCCCTGGGCAGTCAGGGGCGCGGCTTCGCCCCCGCCCCACCCGCTCCCTGAACCCTCCCGGGGCGGAACGTTCGTCCGCGGGCCGGTGGGGGCCGATCGCGCAGTTCCCCGCGCCCCTACATACCTAGGGGCGCGGGGAACTGCGCGAGCAACCCAGCACGGTCCGCAGATGAAAGCGGGGCCACGCGGCCCGCAGGGCCCGGCGGCGGGACGCAGGGCCGCGGGCCCCGCAGAAGGGGCCCGGGGGCGGAGCCCCCGGCAGACCACCTCCGCCCCCCGGCCGCCCGCCAGAGGGCTTCAGGGAAGGGGCGGGGTGGGGGAAATCCCGCTACGCGGACGCGCCGCGCCGACCGCCCTGCTGGGGACGGCCACGGCGAGCACCGTTACCGCCCTGGCCGGCACGGGCACCCTGGGACTGCCCCGACCGCGTGCCCTGGGACTGCCCGGCACGGGCACCCTGCGCCTGTCCCGCACGAGAGGCACCCTGGGACTGCCCCGCACGGGAGGAACCCTGGGACTGCCCCGCACGGGAACCACCCTGGGACTGCGTCCCGCGGGCCGACGGCGTGCGGGCGCCCGAGCGCGCGCCCCGTGTGCGCGGACGGGCGGCCGGCTGCGGCTGGGCCGGGACCTCGACCACGACCGGGACGCCGGACGGCTCGCGCGCGCCCGTGACCCGTACCAGCTCCTCGTCGCTCGACTTCACCGCCGCCGTCTGCGGACGGATCCCCGCGAACGTCATCAGGCGGGACATCTCGCGCTTCTGCTCCGGCAGGACCAGCGTGACGACGCTGCCCGACTCGCCCGCGCGGGCCGTGCGCCCGCCGCGGTGGAGGTAGTCCTTGTGGTCCGTCGGCGGGTCGACGTTGACGACCAGGTCGAGGTCGTCGACGTGGATGCCGCGGGCCGCCACGTTCGTCGCCACCAGCGCGGTGACCTGGCCGTTCTTGAACTGGTCCAGGGTGCGGTTGCGCTGCGGCTGGGAGCGGCCGCCGTGCAGGCCCGCCGCCCGTACGCCGCTCGCGAGCAGCCGCTTGACCAGCCGGTCCACCGAGCGCTTGGTGTCCAGGAACATGATCACCCGGCCGTCGCGCGCGGCGATCCGCGCGGTGACGGCCTTCTTGTCGGTCTCGTCCTGGATGTAGAGGAGGTGGTGCTCCATCGTCGTCACCGCGCCCGCCGACGGGTCGACGGAGTGGACGACCGGGTCGGTGAGGAACATCCGGACCAGACGGTCGATGTTCTTGTCCAGGGTGGCGGAGAACAGCATCCGCTGACCGCCCGGCTCGACCTGCTTCAGCAGCGCCGTGACCTGCGGCATGAAGCCCATGTCGGCCATCTGGTCGGCCTCGTCGAGGACCGTGACGGCCACCTGGCCGAGCACGCAGTCGCCGCGCTCTATGAGGTCCTTGAGGCGGCCGGGGGTCGCCACGAGCACCTCGGCGCCGCGCCGCAGCGCGTTCGCCTGCTTGGTGAGCGAGAGCCCGCCCACGACCGTGGTCAGCCGCAGGTTGACGGCGGTGGCGTACGGGGTGAGCGCGTCGGTGACCTGCTGGGCCAGCTCACGCGTCGGTACGAGCACCATGGCGAGCGGCGCCTTCGGCTCGGCGCGCCGGCCCGCCGTGCGGGCGAGGAGGGCGAGGCCGAAGGCGAGGGTCTTGCCCGAGCCGGTGCGGCCCCGGCCGAGGATGTCGCGCCCCGCGAGCGAGTTCGGCAGCGTCGCGGCCTGGATCGGGAACGGCTCGGTCACCCCCTGCGCGGCCAGCGTCTTGAGGAGCGCCGCGGGCATGTCGAGGTCGGCGAACGCCGCCACCGCGGGCAGCGCGGGCGTGACCGTCTCCGGCAGCGTGAATTCACCCTGCGGCTGCACGGTCCGGCCGCGCGCGGAGTTCGCGGCGGGCTTGGCGGAGCTGGAGCTGGAGCTGGAGCGCTTGCGGGGGGTCGAACGCGTCATACGGGGTTGCCTTCCTGGGCCCGGGGGACGGACAGCACGCAAGCCGGGACCCGCACCTGCGCGGTGCGGGTCCCGGCTCGGGATTCGCCGAAGATCAGACGGGCTGGATGTTCTCCGCCTGCAGGCCCTTCTGGCCCTGGGTGACGTCGAAGGAGACCTTCTGGCCCTCCAGGAGCTCACGGAAGCCGGAGGAGGCGATGTTCGAGTAGTGGGCGAAGACGTCCGGGCCGCCGCCGTCCTGCTCGATGAAGCCGAAGCCCTTTTCCGAGTTGAACCACTTCACGGTGCCAGTAGCCATGTCATTCTCCTGAATAGGTAGGGGCCCCATCCGGAGAAAGCCGGTAAAACAATAATGCGCCTGAGGAACATTCCCGTCAGGCGCACATAAAGTCTATGGGTACCAAAACTGCAACAGGGAAAACTCTACCACGTCACCCGGCCCGGGGAAGGGGCGCCCGTGTGGGCCGCGCCACTCCCCCGCCGCGCTCCCGCCGCAGTTCACAGCCGTTCGATCACGGTCACGTTGGCCTGGCCGCCGCCCTCGCACATCGTCTGGAGCCCGTAGCGGCCGCCGGTGCGCTCCAGCTCGTGCAGCAGCGTCGTCATCAGCCGTACGCCGGTGGCCCCCAAAGGGTGGCCGAGCGCGATGGCGCCTCCGTTGACGTTGACCCGGTCCGGGTCGGCGCCGGTCTCCTTCAGCCAGGCGAGCACCACGGGCGCGAAGGCCTCGTTGATCTCGACCAGGTCGATCGCGTCGATCGTCAGGCCCGTCCTGCGCAGCGCGTGCGCCGTCGCGGGGATGGGGGCCGACAGCATCCGGATGGGGTCCTCGCCGCGTACCGAGAGGTGGTGGACGCGGGCGCGCGGGGTGAGCCCGTGCTCGCGTACGGCCCGCTCGCTCGCCAGGAGCATCGCGGCGGCGCCGTCGGAGACCTGGGAGGAGCAGGCGGCGGTGATCGTGCCGCCCTCGACGACCGGCTTCAGCGCGGCCATCTTCTCGGCGCCGGTGTCCCGGCGCGGCCCCTCGTCGGCGCGGACCTGTCCGTACGGCACGGTCTCGCGGAGGAAGCGGCCCTCGTCGAGGGCGCGGACCGCGCGCCGGTGCGAGCGCAGCGCGAACTCCTCCTGGTCCTCGCGGCTGATCCCCCAGTCGCGGGCGATCAGCTCAGCGCCGTGGAACTGGTTGACCGGCCGGTCCCCGTACCGCGCGCGCCAGCCGGCCGAGCCGGCGAACGGGCCCTCGGTCAGCCCCAGCGGCTCGGCCGCCTGCCGGGAGGCGAAGGCGATCGGGATCATCGACATGTTCTGGGTGCCGCCCGCCACCACCAGGTCCTGGGTGCCGGAGAGCACGGCCTGCGCGGCGAAGTGCACGGCCTGCTGGGAGGAGCCGCACTGGCGGTCGACGGTGACGCCCGGCACCTCCTGAGGCAGCCCGGCCGCCAGCCACGCGGTGCGCGCGATGTCCCCGGCCTGCGGCCCGACCGCGTCCAGGCAGCCGAAGACGACGTCGTCGACGGCGGCCGGGTCGATCCCGCTGCGCTCGACGAGCGCGGTGAGCACGTGCGCCCCCAGGTCGGCCGGGTGGACCCCGGCGAGGCCGCCCCCGCGCCGGCCCACCGGGGTGCGCACCGCTTCGACCACGTATGCCTCGGCCATGTCCCCAACTCCCTTGACGTGTCGGTGGATCACTCGCGTACGGCGATCCCGTCCAGCACCATCGACAGGTACTGGCGGGCGATCTCCTCGGGGCTGTGCTGCCCGCCGGGCCGGTACCAGGACGCGGCCACCCACACCGTGTCGCGGACGAACCGGTAGGTGAGGCGGACGTCCAGGTCCGCCCGGAACGCCCCGGCCGCGACCCCGCGCTCCAGGGTCCCCAGCCACGCCTGCTCGAAGCGGCGCTGGGAGTCGGTCAGATAGGCGAACCGGGGCAGCTCGGTGAGGTGCCTGGACTCCTTCTGGTAGATCGCGACGGCGGCCCGGTGCCGGTCGATCTCCCGGAAGGACTCGGTGACCAGGGCCTCGATGGTCTCGCGCGGTCCGAGTCCGGCCGCGAGCACGGCGTCGTACCCCTGCCACAGCTGGTCGAGGAAGGTGGAGAGGATCTCGTCCAGCATCGATTCCTTGGAATCGAAGTGGTAGTAGAGACTGCCCGCGAGCAGGCCCGCCTCGTCGGCGATCCTGCGGACGGTGGTGGCGTTGTAGCCCTGGGCGGCGAACACCTCGGCCGCGGTGGCGAGGAGTTCCGCGCGCCGCTCGGGCACGGCGGTCACCTGCTGCTTCTTGTTGTTCGGCACGGGTCCATTGTGGTCCCGTCCGCTAGGCGCGCTGACTGCTGACGGCGACGGATTCCCCGGTCATGTACGAGGAGTAGTCGCTGGCCAGGAAGACGATGACGTTGGCCACCTCCCAGGGCTCGGCGTGCCGCCCGAAGGCCTCGCGCGCGGCGAGCTCGTCGAGGAGGGCGGCGGAGGTGACCTTGGCGAGGTGGGGGTGGAGGGCGAGGGACGGCGAGACCGCGTTGACCCGTACTCCGTACGCGGCCGCCTCGATCGCCGCGCAGCGCGTGAGCGCCATGACGCCCGCCTTGGCGGCGGCGTAGTGGGCCTGCCCGGCCTGGGCGCGCCAGCCGACGACGGAGGCGTTGTTGACGATGACGCCGCCGCGGCCGGCGGCCCGGTAGGCGCGCAGGGCGGCCCTGGTGCAGCGGAAGGTGCCGTTGAGGGTGACGTCGAGGACGCGGTCCCACTGCTCGTCGGCCATGTCGGCGAGTTCGGCCGTGCCGCCGAGGCCCGCGTTGTTGACGACGACATCGAGGCGGCCGTGGATCCGTACGGCCGCGGCGAAGAGCGCGCGCACCTGGGAGTCGTCGGTGACGTCGCAGGGCAGCGCCGCCACCGCCCGGGCGCCGAACTCGGCCGCGAGCGCCTCGTGCGTCTCGCCCAGCCGGCGCGTGTGCGCGTCGCTGACCAGCACCCGTGCGCCCTCCTCCAGGAAGCGGCGGGCGGTCGCGCCGCCGATCCCGGCCCCGGCGGCGGCGGTGACGACGGCGGTACGGCCGTCGAGCAGGCCGTGTCCGGGCACATACGGAACCTTGTTGTCGGTCACGCCCGCAGGCTAACCTACCAAACACTTGTTAGGGAACGGTGACGGAGGGCGGGCCCCGCGATGGACCTGGACCGCACGGCCGACGAGGACGCCTTCCGCGCCGAGGCGCGCGACTGGCTCGCGGCGCACGTGCCGGCCGCGCCGCTGCCCTCGCTGGAGACGGCCGAGGGCTTCGCCGCGCACCGGCGGTGGGAGGCGGAGCTGTACGCGGGACGGTGGTCGGCCGTCTCCTGGCCCGAGCGGTTCGGGGGCCGGGGCGCCGACCTCTTCCGGTGGCTGGCCTTCGAGGAGGAGTACTGGGCGGCGGGCGCGCCCGGCCGGGTCTCCCAGAACGGCATCAGCCTGCTCGCGCCGACGCTCTTCGACCACGGCAGCGAGGAGCAGCGGGCCCGGGTGCTGCCGGACATGGCGAGCGGGGCGGTGGTGTGGGCGCAGGCCTGGTCGGAGCCGGAGGCCGGCTCCGACCTCGCCTCGCTGCGCTCGCGGGCCGTGCGCACGGAAGGGGGCTGGCTGCTGTCGGGCCAGAAGACGTGGTCCTCGCGGGCCGCGTTCGCCGACCGCGCCTTCGGCGTCTTCCGTACGGACCCGGCGGCGGACCGGCCGCACCGGGGCCTGACGTATCTGATGTTCGACCTGCGGGCGCCGGGGGTGACCGTCCGCCCGATCGGACGGCTCGACGGCAAGCCGGCGTTCGCGGAGCTGTTCCTGGACGAGGTGTTCGTCCCCGACGAGGACGTGATCGGGGAGCCGGGGCAGGGCTGGCGCATCGCGATGTCCACGACCGGCAACGAGCGCGGGCTCACCCTGCGCTCCCCCGGCCGCTTCCTGGCCGCCGCCGACCGGCTGGTGCGGCTGTGGCGCGAGCGGGGCGAGGAGCGGGGGCTGCGCGACCGGGTCGCGGACGCGGTGATCGGGGCGCGGGCGTACCAGCTGTTCACCTGCGCGGCCGCGTCGCGCGTCGCGGCGGGCGGCGCGATGGGCGCGGAGTCGAGCCTGAACAAGCTGTTCTGGTCCGAGTACGACATCGCGCTGCACGAGAGCGCCCTGGAACTCCTCGGCCCGGAGGGCGAGTTGGCGGAGGGCCCGGGCGGCTGGGCGCAGGGGTACGTCTTCGCGCTGGCCGGGCCGGTGTACGCCGGCACCAACGAGATCCAGCGCGACATCGTCGCCGAGCGCCTGCTCGGCCTCCCGAAGGGCCGTCCCCGATGAGGTTCGTGCCGACCACCGAGCAGCGCGACTTCACCCGCTCCCTGGACGCGCTCCTGACCGCCTGCGACACCCCGAAGGCCGTACGGTCCTGGGCGGCCGGGGACCACGGCCCCGGCCGGGCGCTGTGGCGGCGGCTGGCCGGGGCCGGGGTGTTCGCGCTGGCGGCTCCGCAGGCGTACGGCGGGGCCGGCCGTCTGCCGCCGGAGCTGGCCATGGCCCACCGGGAGCTGGGCCGCCACGCGGTGCCGGGCCCGCTGGTGGAGACGGCGGCGGCGACGGCCCTGCTCGGCCGTCTCGCGGACGCGGGCGTCCCGGGTCCGGCCGAGCGCCTGCTGCCGGGGGTGCTGGCGGGCGAGGCCGTGGTGACGCTGGCCGTGCCGGAGGGCGGGGGGTGGGTGCTGGATCCGGACGGGGCGGACGCGGTGCTGGTGGTGGCGGCGGGCCCCGGCGGGGCGGCCGAGCTGCGGCTCGCCCCCGGCCACGGCCCCCTCCACGCCTCCCTCGACCCCGCCCGGCGGCTCGCCCGGCCCCACCCCGGCGGGGAGCTCCTCGCCGCCGGTCCCGTCCTGGACGAGGCGGTCGGGTGCGCGGTGCGCTGGGCGCGGCTCGCGGCGGCGGCACAGGCGGTCGGGGTGGCCGAGGAGCTGCTGCGCCGGACCGTCGCGTACGTCCGCCAACGCGTCCAGTTCGGGGTGCCCATCGGCTCGTTCCAGGCGGTCAAGCACCGTCTCGCGGACACGCTGCTGGCGGTGGAGTTCGCCCGGCCGCTGGTGTACGGGGCGGCGCTCACCCTCGCCCCCGGCGACCTCGCGGCGGCGAAGGCGGCGGCGGGCGAGGCCGCGTACACGGCGGCCCGCGCCGCGCTCCAGCTCCACGGCGCGATCGGCTACACCGAGGAGCTGGACCTCTCGCTCTGGCTGCGCAGGGCCCGCCCACTGCGGGACGCGTGGGGCACACCGGCTCAGTGCCGGGCGGAGGTACTGGCGGCTTACCGTTAAGCAGTCCCGTTCGCCCACGGGCCGGTGAGGGCTTACTCCTGGCAGCCCCGTTCGCCTGCGGCCCGGCGGGGGGGCTGGCCGCGCGGTTCCCCGCGCCCCTGGAAGCGCGCCCCTCCGGGGTCGCCCAGGGGATTGCCGCGCAGCGGCATTCCGAGGGGCGCGGGGAACTGCGCGAGCACCCCCCCCACGACCCGCACACGAACTCCAGACCCAAAGGGGCGCGGGGAACTGCGCAGCCCCCCCCACGACCCGCAGGCGAAAACCCGCCCTCCCGGCAGAGCGCTCACGCGCTCTCGCGCGGCGGCTCCGTCCCGCCGCCCCGGCGGATGGTGCGCAAGGGGGCGCCCGGCCGCCACACGCGCAGCACGATCTCCTCCGTCTCCTTGTCGATGCCCGTGTGGACCACCTCGGTGAGTTCCGCGCGGAAGAGGAGGAACGGCTCGGGCGGGTGCACCTCGTGCGCGTACCGGGCGCGCTCCCGCGCGTCGAGGACCTCGACCGCCCGCCCGCTGATCCGGACGTCCCCGTCGGCCATCTCCGCGTCCGGCCCCGGATTGGCCTGGACCGCGAAGCGCGGATCGCGCCGCAGGTCGTACGCCTTGCGGGAGTTGGGCATCATCCCGAGCCACAGCTCGCCGACCCGGATCTCGACTTCCAGGCCGGTGACCCGGGGGCTGCCGTCCGCGCGCAGGGTCGCGAGGACGTGGTGCTTGTAGAGAAGGAAACGCTCGCGCACGGCGTCGGCGAACTGCGCCTCGGCCGCTTCGAAGTCCGTCCAGCTGAATGTCTGCGGTGCCATGCGCCCAGCAAACCCTGGATACCCGACATCCGCTGTCCGGATTTCTCCGGGGTCGCGATGATCGCGGTCGGGTGCCGCGACGCGGGCGGGGCGCCGCTCCTAGCCGGAAGAGCCGTGGGAGCCGTCCTCTGAGGCCGCCCAGTGCGCGCGCAGCACCTCCTCCGCCGGCTTGCCGTGCGGGGTGTAGGCGAGCCGCGCCGGGGTCTCGCCGCTGTCCGGCCAGTCGTCCCACATCCACCAGCACACCCCGGCCCACCAGTCCCGGCCGGTGAAGGTGTCCAGCAGCGCCCGGTATCCGGCGGCCTGTTCGTCGGGGGCCGCGCGCTTGCTGACCGTCCACGAGTACGGGGCCGTGGTCGAGCCGCGCTGGCTGGTGTAGCCCGCCTCGGTGAACAGGATCTTGCGGTGCTGCCGGCCGGAGAAGGCCGCCAGCTCCTCGGCGACCGGCTGCCAGGCCCGGCCCAGCCGTGCCGCGTCCGCCGTGGGGGCCTCGCCCAGCGGCCAGTAGGCGTCGATGCCGATGACGTCCAGCTCCGGCCAGAAGGGGACCCGGGCGTACTCGTCGTAGTTGGCCGCGTACGTCAGCGGCTGCCGGTAGCGGGCGCGGACCGCCGCGATCACCCTGCGCCAGGGCGCCGCGTCGGCGGACACCCCCGCGAGTTCGGTGCCGACCACGAACCGCTCGGTCCCCGTCTCGTGCGCGAGCGCCGCGTAGTGGGTGATGAACTTCTCGTACGCGGCGAACCAGGCCGCCCGGTCGGCGGGGCGGATCCCGGCCCGGTCGCCGCCGTCCACCAGGTCGACGTGCGGCTTCAGCATCACCTGGAGCCCGGCCCGGTGGGCGAGGGCGGTGATCCGGCGCAGGCTCCCGTCGCTCGCGGTCTCCTCGGTGGGGTGCTGCTCGCTGTCCCGGGTGGTGCGCTGGTACCAGGTGGGCGTGAAGACGACCCAGCGCGCCCCGGTGTGCGCGATGTCGCGCAGATACGCCTCGGCGCGCGGGCTGTCGTAGTCGTCCGCCGACCACGACGGCAGGGTCATCCCCCGCACCCGCCCGTCCCCGGCGGAGCCGGGCCGCGACCCGGATCCGCTCGGCTGCGTACCGCCGCCGCCCTCCTCCCCCGAGCAGCCGGTGAGCACGAGGGCGGCGGCCGCGGCCAGGGCCGCGACCGCCTTCTTCGTCATGCCGCTCACAGCGCCGCGGGGCTGACGAAGGTGTAACCGAGGGCCTTGATGCCGTCGATCGTGTCCTTCAGCGGCTGGACCGGATAGTAGGGGTGGTAGAAGAAGCTCGCGAAGCCGTCCCGGACCGCCAGGTTGGCCCTGGCCGACGCGACGAGGTCCGCGGGGAACCGCGCGGGGTGGTTGTTCTGTGCCACGGGTTCATAGTTCCCGATGTTCTCGGGAAGCACCTTCGTTCCGTACACGTCGTTGACGACGTACGGGAAGAACTGGCCGATGAACCGGTTCGGGTCCGCCGTGCCGCCGGTGAGCGTCCCGGCGAAGTAGAGCGACCGCTCCAGCCGGGCCGAGTAGTTCTGGGCGAAGACGCGGTAGTCGGTGGCGGAGCCCGCGTAGTGCGGGGTCGTCCACAGCTGCGGGCGCGGCAGGCCGGCCAGGGTGAAACCGGCGAGGCCGGAGTTCACCCGGGACTGCGCCCAGGCCGTGGAGTCCTGTGCGACCGGCCCGTCGTAGACGACGTTGTCGGACGCGTCCACGTGCGCCCGGTAGAACTCGAAGTCGTCGCCGGTCACCGCGGTGTACGGGTTGTCGGTGGTGCCGTACTGGTGGGTGTAGCCGTGCTCCATCAGCACGGCGCCGCGCGCCAGCATGTACTTCAGCGCGGAGACCACCTGCGGGCGCTGCGCCAGCGTCACGGTCTGCGCGACGCCGTTGCTGTAGACGCCGTTGGGGTCCGTGTAGACGGGGATGACGTTGATGCCGTACGGGATGTGCTGGCTGTAGAGGTAGTCCGCCATGGCCCGCAGCTGCGCGGGGTCGGAGTCGGGGCTGATGTCCTCCAGGCGGAACATGGCCCGGTGCCGGGCGGCGGTCCCGGGCGCGAGGGCGTCGAACAGCATGTCCTCGTACGCGATCACCCGGTCGCTTTCGGAAACGTAGCTGAACGGGAGCTCACCGATGTACGTGAGGTTCGCGGACCGGACGGCCCACGGGAAGCTCGTCCCGGTCGACGCGTCCAGCGCCTCCGCGACCCGGCTCACCGCCGGATACCCGGCCCCGGTGAGGATGTTCGGGCGCAGTACGCCGCCGTCCTGGCCCGCCGGGATCTTGCGGGTCAGGGCCTGTCCGCCGTAGGTGACCTGGCTGACGTTGCCGACCGATCCGTTCGCGTCCGTGAAGTAGGACGTGGTCGGGTCCCAGCCGTACTTCTGGGTGAACTGCGGCACCCCCACCGCGTTGCCCATGTTCCAGATGTTGTCCCCGACCCAGGTCACCGGTTTCGTACCGGCCAGGACGTCCTGGTAGAACGCGGCCGGCACGGCGTCGGGGATGCCGCCGCCGTAGTAGGTGGAGCCCAGGTAGACCGTCGCGGTGTACTGGCCGAGCAGGCCCGCGGTGTACTGCTGTACGGGCTTGGCCGTGACGCTCCCGAAGTGGCCGCCGAGGTTCGCCGCCGCCATGGCGTACAGCTCACCGAGGTAGCCGTACGGGCCCGCGTCGTCGTAGAGCACCAGCGTGGAGGTGGTGTCGGGCGCGGCGAGCGACAGCAGTCTCCGTACGGTGTCCGTCACCGTGCCCAGGACCGGGGTCAGCGGTGTGCGCGGCGCCGCACGGCGCTGCGCGTCCGCCGCCAGCTGGGCCGTGGCCCAGTCCCCCAGCCCCGCCCTGCCCAGGCTCGCGGCCGGGCTCAGCGGCTCGGAGCGCGGCGGCCTGCCGTCCGGCGCGGCGGCGGAGGCCACCACGCCCGTGCCCAGCAGAGCGGCGATCAGCAGCGGGACCAGGGACAGCCCGCGCCGACGGCGCCCACCGGACGTTCTTCTCACGGATTTCATGATCCGCTTTCCCCCCTCTTCCCAGAAAAACGGCCACCCCGGCCCGTTTTCCCCCGGGGCCGATGAAACATGGCCGAATTATGGCCACGATTCTTCTGGCGGACCACAAAGCCTGTCAATAGGCGAAGGGGCTCCCCGGAACTTGGCCGTCCGGGCTCGGTAAAAAACGATCCATGAAGTTTTAACATCACCCCTCACGAGGGTGTCCGGGTCTGCTACGTTCGCCATCTCGCGCAGAGACATGACCTGCTGCGTGAACAAATGGGGGGGACCCATGTACGGAAAGCCAGCCTGGGGCACAGTGCTGCCCCTGGCCGGGATGGCGGCCGCGCCCGAGACCGTACCGGGCCTGCCTTTGGCCAAAGCTCTGCAGGCCACGGCGGGTGCCGGCTTCGCTCTCTACTGCCTCACCGCCTGCGTCCTCATATCGATCAGAATTCGAATGAGGTGGCGGAAGAATTCGAAAACAGCCGGTGCGGGCCAGTCCCACGGGCACCGGGGGCGCACATGATTCTCGAACTGCTCCTCTGGTCCAGCATTTCCATCATCCTGATGGCGGGCTGCTACAACACCGGCCTCTTCGCTCTCTCCAGACGCCGCGCACCCCGCCGGAAAGGGCCACGCAAAGAGCGGCTCTATGTATTCCTCCTCGCCTGCCTCAACGAAGAGCAGGTCCTGGCCGAAAGTCTTGCGCGGATCACGGGTCTGCCGGCCGGGAATTTCCTGGCGCTCGTCATCGACGACGCCTCCGACGACCGCACCTCGGACATCGCCCGGGCCGCGGGCGACCGGGTCCTGCTGCACCGGCGCGAACTGCCCGACGCCCGGCGCGGCAAGGGCGCCGCGCTCAACGACGGCATACGGTTCCTCACCGGCTCCGGGGTGCTCGACGGGCACCACCCGGACGACGTCATCGTCTGCGTGGTCGACGCGGACGGGCGCCTGGACGGCCATGTCGTGCAGGCCGTCGACCCGTTCTTCGACGATCCCCGCACCGGAGCCGCGCAGATCTGCGTGCGGATGTACAACCGGACCACCGGACTGCTCGCCCGCCTCCAGGACATGGAGTTCGTGGTCTACGGCGATGTCTTCCAGAGCGCGCGCCGCTTCATCGGCAGCGTCGGCATGGGCGGCAACGGACAGTTCATGCGGCTGTCGGCGCTCCACACCCTGGGGCCCGGCGGCCCCTGGAGCGACAGCCTCACCGAGGACCTGGACCTCGGCGTCCGGCTGATCGCCCGGGGCTGGGTCACCCAGCACTGCACCACGGCCTCGGTCTCCCAGCAGGCCGTGCTCTCGCTGCGGCGCCTGGTACGGCAGCGGTCCCGCTGGTTCCAGGGCCACCTCCAGTCGGCCGGCCTCGTCCCGCTCATCCTGCGGGAGGTCCCGACGCGCCCCGCGCTCGATCTGCTCTACCACCTCTCCAGCCCGGTGCTGATCCTGCTCACCTCGCTGCTGCCGCTGTCCTTCCTGGTCGCCCTCGGCGGCACGGTGCTCGCCTCCGTCGAGGCGGGCCGGGCGCTGGTGTCACCGATGTGGCTGCTCGGCCCGTACCTGCTCTCCTTCACCGCGGCGTACGCGTACGGATTCGTCTACGCCAAGCGGGAGCGGGACCTCGGTCTGGTGCGGTCGGTGCTGGTCGCCCACGTCTTCGTGTTCTACGGCTACATCTGGTTCGCGGCCGGCTGGTGGGGGCTGTGGCGGATGGCGACCGGCAAGCGCACCTGGCTGAAGACCGCCCGCACCTGAGCGGCCCGGAGGTGGACGGGGCCGGACCCCGTACGCCTCCCGGCCTGCTCCTCGCCTCTCTCGCTCTCTCTCGCTCTCTCTCATCGTGCTCGTCAATGTCCTAGGGGGGACCCATGTCCGCGTTCTCATCCGGTGTGCCCGTGCGCGCCATGCTGGTGCTCGGCACCCGGCCCGAAGCGATCAAGCTGGCGCCGCTGGCCCGGGCGCTGGCCGCAGGTACGGAGTTCGAGCCGGTCGTCGTGACCACCGGCCAGCACCGCGAGATGCTCCACCAGATGCTGGGGCTGCTGGGCGTCGACGTCCGCTACGCCCTCGACGTCATGCGCAACCGCCAGCAGCTCTCCGATCTGACGTCCCGTCTGGTGGAGGGGCTGGGCCAACTGCTGCGCAGGGAGCGGCCCGACCTCGTGGTGGTCCAGGGCGACACCACGACCGCGCTGGCCGGGGCGCTGGCCGCGTTCTACGAGCGCATCCCGGTGGCGCACGTGGAGGCGGGGCTGCGCACCGGGGTGCTGGACAACCCGTTCCCCGAGGAGCTCAACCGCTGCCTGATCGGGCGGATCGCCCGCTGGCACTTCGCCCCCACCGAGCGCGCCGCCCGGCACCTGCGGGAGGAGGGCATCGCGACGGGCCAGATCTTCACCACCGGCAACACCGTCATCGACAACCTCCAGTGGGCGCTCGCCGAGGGGATCGGGACCTGCGCGTTCCGCACCGCCCGGCGGCGGGTCCTGGTCACCCTGCACCGCCGGGAGAACCAGGGGCCCCGGATGCGGGCGATGGGCCGGGCGCTGGGGCGGCTCGCCGAACGCGGCGACGTGGAGATCGTGATCCCGCTGCACAAGAGCCCGGCGGTGCGCGACGCGCTGCTGCCGCTGACCGGCCGGGCCGGCATCACCCTGGTCGAGCCGCTGGACTACCCGGACTTCACCGCCACACTCGCGGGCTGCGACCTCGTCCTGACCGACTCCGGCGGCATCCAGGAGGAGGCCCCGAGCCTGGGCAAGCCCGCCCTGGTACTGCGGACCACCACCGAACGGCCGGAGGCGGTGGAGGTGGGCGCGGCCCGGCTCATCGGCACCGATCCGGAGATGATCGTGGGCGCGGCGGCGGCGCTCCTGGACGACCCCGTGGCGTACCGGCGGATGGCGACGGCGGGCAACCCCTATGGCGACGGCGGCGCCACCGCCCGGATCGTCACCCAGCTCGCGGAGGACTTCGCGGCCGAGGTGCCGTGCGCCGCCGACCCTCTTCTTCCCGTGCCCCCCGCGGGCGGCGGAGCGGGGCCATACTCGACGGCATGACGACAGCCCCACGGCTGCGGCGCCCGGTCCCACCGGCCGGGCGCGGCGGCCGCAGAAGCCGAGTCACCGCCCTGGTCCTGGCCGCCGCGCTGCTGGCGGCCGGGGCCTTCGGCCTGAGCCGGTGCGTGGCCGACCGGGGCCCGGCGCCGCGCGAGCCGTGGGCGGACGGCACGGCGCACGGCCGCTGGCAGTCGGTGTTCAACGGCCACGGCGTCAACACGGGGGACGACGACGCCCTGGAGCTGGCGCCGAGGGCGGCCACCGACCCCGGCACCACCCACGCGGGCCTGGTGGTGAGCCGCGCGGTGTACGGGGACGTGGGCTACGAGGCCCGGATGCGCACGGTCGCGCAGTTGCGCACGCCCGCGCCGAACAGCTGGGAGGTGGCCTGGCTGATCTGGGCGTACACCGACCCGGAGCACTTCTACTACATCACCCTGAAGCCCAACGGCTGGGAGCTGGGCAAACGCGATCCCGCCTATCCCGGCGGCCAGCGCTTCCTGGCCACCGGCGAGCGGGCCTTCCCGGTCGGCGCCTGGTACACGGTCCGGGTCGAGCAGCGGGGCGGCCGGCTCCGGGTGGCCGTGGACACGGCGGGCCTCGCCGACTTCACCGACACCGAACGCCCCTATCTCCGGGGCGCCCTGGGCGCGTACACGGAGGACGCCCGGGTGGAGTTCCGGGGGCTGCGGGCCGAGGGCGAGCAGCGGTGACGCGCCGCGGCGCCCGCCCAGTCGTCCGGTCGGGGACAGTGGGGCAGGCGCCACGCTGCGGGGGGCCGGGGGCGTCCCCCGGTCCGGCGCAGCCCGTACACCGTTGTACGGAACGTTTTGGGGTGGAGCGACTCAGACCGTCAGGGCCCGGTCCGTCGGACGGATCGGGGCGGGCAGTTCGCTCCTCCCCGTAAGGTACCGGTCCACACCACGTGCTGCCGAACGGCCCTCCGCGATCGCCCACACGATCAGGGACTGCCCGCGCCCGGCGTCACCGGCCACGTACACTCCGTCGACGTTCGTCGCGAAGTCCGCGTCGCGGGCGATGTTGCCGCGCTCGTCGAGCTCCAGGCCGAACTGCGCCACCAGACCGTTGGACTGGTCGGTGCCGGTGAAGCCCATGGCGAGGGTGACCAGCTGGGCGGGGATCTTCCGCTCGGTGCCGGGCTTCGGGGTGAGCCTGCCGTCGATGAACTCGACCTCGGTCAGGTGCAGGAACTGGACGTTGCCGTCCTCGTCGCCCTCGAAGTGGGTGGTGGAGACGGAGTAGACCCGCTCGCCGCCCTCCTCGTGGGCCGAGGTGACCTTGTAGAGCATCGGGAAGGTCGGCCAGGGCTGGTTGGCGTTCCGCTCCTCGCCCGGCCGCGGCATGATCTCCAGCTGGGTGACCGACGCCGCGCCCTGGCGGTGGGCGGTGCCCACGCAGTCCGCGCCGGTGTCGCCGCCGCCGATCACGACGACGTGCTTGCCCTCGGCGGTCAGCGGGGGCGCCACGAAGTCACCCTCCTGCACCTTGTTCGCCAGCGGCAGGTACTCCATGGCGAAGTGGATGCCGTTGAGCTCGCGGCCGGGGACCGGCAGGTCGCGCGAGACCGTGGCGCCGGCCGCGATGACGACCGCGTCGTAGCGCTTGCGCAGCTTCGCCGCGTCGATGTCACGGCCGATCTCGACCTCGGTGCGGAACTTGGTGCCCTCCGCGCGCATCTGCTCGATGCGGCGGTTGATGTGCACCTTCTCCATCTTGAACTCGGGGATGCCGTAGCGCAGCAGACCGCCGATGCGGTCGGCGCGCTCGTACACCGCCACCGTGTGGCCGGCCCGGGTCAGCTGCTGGGCGGCGGCGAGCCCCGCCGGGCCCGAGCCGATGACCGCGACGGTCTTGCCGGACAGCCGCTCCGGGGGCTGCGGGGTGACATCGCCGCTGTCCCACGCCTTGTCGATGATGGAGACTTCGACGTTCTTGATGGTGACGGCCGGCTGGTTGATGCCGAGCACGCACGCCGACTCGCAGGGAGCCGGGCACAGCCGCCCGGTGAACTCCGGGAAGTTGTTGGTGGCGTGCAGCCGCTCGGACGCCGCCGACCAGTCCTCGCGGTAGGCGTAGTCGTTCCACTCGGGGATCAGGTTCCCCAGCGGACAGCCGTTGTGGCAGAACGGGATGCCGCAGTCCATGCAGCGTCCGGCCTGCTTGCTGATGATCGGCAGCAGCGAGCCGGGGACGTAGACCTCGTTCCAGTCCTTGACGCGCTCGGCCACGGGGCGGGTCGGCGCGACCTCGCGACCGGTGGTGAGAAAGCCCTTGGGGTCAGCCATGGGTCGCCGCCTCCATCATCTTCTCGGTGGTCTCCTGCTCGGAGAGACCGGCGAGCTCAGCGGCTTCCTTGGCGGCGAGCACTGCCTTGTACGTGGACGGGATGATCTTGCTGAAGCGCTGTACGGCGGCGGGCCAGTCGGCGAGCAGCTTCTCGGCGACCGTGGAGCCGGTCTCCTCCTGGTGGCGGCGCACGACGTCGTGCAGCCACCGCTCGTCGGCCTCGGTGAGGGCCTCGACCGCGGCCAGGTTGCCGGCGTTGACGTGGTGGGGGTCGAGGTCGATCACGTACGCGACACCGCCGGACATGCCGGCCGCGAAGTTGCGTCCCGTCTCGCCCAGGACCACCGCGTGGCCGCCGGTCATGTACTCGCAGCCGTGGTCGCCCACGCCCTCCGAGACCACCAGGGCGCCGGAGTTGCGGACGCAGAACCGCTCGCCGGTGCGGCCGCGCAGGAACAGCTCGCCGCCGGTCGCGCCGTACGCGATGGTGTTGCCCGCGATGGTGGAGTACTCGGCGAGGTGGTCGGCGCCCCGGTCGGGGCGGACGATCACCCGGCCGCCGGAGAGGCCCTTGCCGACGTAGTCGTTGGCGTCGCCCTCCAGGCGCAGGGTGACGCCCCGGGGCACGAAGGCGCCGAAGGACTGGCCCGCCGAGCCGGTGAAGGTGATGTCGATGGTGTCGTCGGGCAGGCCCGCGCCGCCGAACTTCCGCGTCACCTCGTGGCCGAGCATGGTGCCGACGGTCCGGTTGATGTTGCGGATCGCGATCTGCGCGCGGACCGGCCGGGCGTCCTCGGCGGTGGCCGCGCCCAGCGCGTCGGCGGCGAGCTCGATGAGTTCGTTGTCGAGCGCCTTCTCCAGACCGTGGTCCTGGGCGGTCACCGCGTGGCGCACGGCGCCCTCGGGCAGCTCGGGCACGTGGAAGAGCGCGTCCAGGTCCAGGCCCTGGGTCTTCCAGTGGCGCACCGCGCGGCTGGTGTCCAGCAGCTCGGCGTGGCCGACGGCCTCCTCGATCGTACGGAAGCCCAGCTCGGCGAGGAGCTCGCGGACCTCCTCGGCGATGAACTCGAAGAAGTTGACGACGAACTCGGGCTTGCCGGAGAAGCGGTCCCGCAGCACCGGGTTCTGGGTGGCGATGCCCACCGGGCAGGTGTCCAGGTGGCAGACGCGCATCATGACGCAGCCGGAGACGACGAGCGGGGCGGTCGCGAAACCGAACTCCTCGGCGCCCAGCAGCGCGGCGATGACGACGTCGCGGCCGGTCTTGAGCTGGCCGTCGGTCTGCACCACGATCCGGTCGCGCAGGCCGTTGAGCAGCAGCGTCTGCTGGGTCTCGGCGAGCCCGAGCTCCCAGGGGCCGCCCGCGTGCTTCAGGGAGGTGAGCGGGGAGGCGCCCGTTCCGCCGTCGTGGCCGGAGATGAGGACGACGTCCGCGTGCGCCTTGGAGACACCGGCGGCGACCGTGCCGACACCGACCTCGGACACGAGCTTCACATGGATGCGCGCGGCCGGGTTGGCGTTCTTGAGGTCGTGGATCAGCTGCGCCAGATCCTCGATGGAGTAGATGTCGTGGTGCGGCGGCGGCGAGATCAGACCCACACCCGGGGTGGAGTGCCGGGTCTTGGCGACCCACGGGTAGACCTTGTGGCCGGGCAGCTGACCGCCCTCGCCGGGCTTGGCGCCCTGGGCCATCTTGATCTGGATGTCGTCCGCGTTGACCAGGTACTCGCTGGTGACGCCGAAGCGGCCGGAGGCGACCTGCTTGATGGAGGAGCGGCGCGCCGGGTCGTACAGGCGGTCCGCGTCCTCGCCGCCCTCACCGGTGTTGGACTTCGCCCCCAGCTGGTTCATGGCGATGGCGAGCGTCTCGTGCGCCTCGCGCGAGATCGAGCCGTACGACATGGCGCCGGTGGAGAAACGCTTGACGATCTCCGAGACCGGCTCGACCTCGTCGAGGGGGATCGAGGGGCGGTCGGAGGAGAAGCCGAAGAGCCCGCGCAGCGTCATCAGGCGCTCGGACTGCTCGTTCACGCGCTCGGTGTACTTCTTGAAGATGTCGTACCGGCGCCCGCGGGTGGCGTGCTGGAGGCGGAAGACCGTCTCCGGGTCGAACAGGTGCGGCTCGCCCTCGCGGCGCCACTGGTACTCGCCGCCGATCTCCAGCGCGCGGTGGGTGGCCGCGATGCCGGAGACGGGGTAGGCCTTGGCGTGCCGGGCGGCGACCTCCTTGGCGATGACGTCGATCCCGGCGCCGCCGATCTTGCTGGCGGTCCCGCTGAAGTACGTGCCGACGAACTCCTCGGCGAGGCCCACGGCTTCGAAGACCTGGGCGCCCCGGTAGGAGGCGACGGTCGAGATGCCCATCTTGGACATGACCTTCAGGACGCCCTTGCCGAGGGCGTGGATCAGGTTGCGGATGGCCTGCTCGGGCTCCAAGCCCTCGATGAAGGTGCCCGCGCGGACCAGGTCCTCGACGGACTCCATCGCCAGGTACGGGTTGACGGCGGCGGCGCCGTAGCCGATGAGCAGGGCGACGTGGTGCACCTCGCGGACGTCACCGGCCTCGACGAGCAGCCCCACCTGGGTGCGCTGCTTGGTACGGATGAGGTGGTGGTGGACGGCCGAGGTGAGCAGCAGCGACGGGATCGGCGCGTGCTCGGCGTCGGAGTGCCGGTCGGACAGGACGATGAGGCGGGCGCCGTTCTCGATGGCGGCGTCGGCCTCGGCCCGGATGGCCTCGATGCGCTCGGCGAGGGCCGCGCCGCCGCCGGAGACGCGGTAGAGGCCGGAGAGCGTGGCCGCCTTCATCCCCGGCATGTCGCCGTCGGCGTTGATGTGTATCAGCTTGGCCAGCTCGTCGTTGTCGATCACCGGGAACGGCAGGGTGACGGAGCGGCAGGACGCGGCGGTCGGGTCGAGGAGGTTGCCCTGCGGTCCCAGCGAGGAGCGCAGCGAGGTGACGAGCTCCTCGCGGATGGCGTCCAGCGGCGGGTTGGTGACCTGCGCGAACAGCTGGGTGAAGTAGTCGAAGAGCAGCCGGGGGCGCTCGGAGAGGGCCGCGATCGGGGAGTCCGTGCCCATCGAGCCGAGCGGCTCGCCGCCGGTGCGGGCCATCGGCGCGAGGATGACGCGCAGCTCTTCCTCGGTGTAGCCGAAGGTCTGCTGGCGGCGGGTGACCGAGGCGTGCGTGTGCACGATGTGCTCGCGCTCGGGCAGGTCCTCCAGCTCGATCTCGCCGGCCTCCAGCCACTCGGCGTACGGGGCCTCGGCGGCCAGCGCCGCCTTGATCTCGTCGTCCTCGATGATCCGGTGCTCGGCGGTGTCGACGAGGAACATCTTGCCGGGCTGGAGGCGGCCCTTGCGGACGACCTTGGCGGGGTCGATGTCGAGGACGCCGACCTCGGAGGAGAGCACGACCAGGCCGTCGTCGGTGACCCAGTAGCGGCCGGGGCGCAGACCGTTGCGGTCCAGGACCGCGCCGACCTGGACGCCGTCGGTGAAGGTGACGCAGGCCGGGCCGTCCCAGGGCTCCATCATCGTGGAGTGGTACTGGTAGAAGGCGCGCCGGGCCGGGTCCATCGAGGCGTGGTTCTCCCACGCCTCGGGAACCATCATCAGCACCGAGTGCGGCAGCGAGCGCCCGCCGAGGTGGAGGAGTTCGAGCACCTCGTCGAAGGAGGCGGAGTCGGAGGCGTCCGGCGTGCAGACCGGGAAGATCCGCGCGAGGTCCCTGCCGTCGCCGCCGAACACGTCGGTGACGAGCTGCGACTCGCGGGCCACCATCCAGTTGCGGTTGCCCTTGACCGTGTTGATCTCGCCGTTGTGGGCGACGAAGCGGTACGGGTGGGCGAGCGGCCAGGACGGGAAGGTGTTCGTCGAGAAGCGCGAGTGGACCAGCGCGACGGCGGTGGCGAACCGGCGGTCGGAGAGGTCGGGGAAGAACGGCTCCAGCTGCCCGGTGGTGAGCATGCCCTTGTAGACGATCGTCCGGGCGGAGAGCGAGGGGAAGTACACCCCGGCCTCGCGCTCGGCGCGCTTGCGCAGCACGAACGCCTTGCGGTCCAGGGCGATGCCGGTGATCGTCCCTCCCCCGGACTCCGTCCGGGAGGTGCCCCCGGCCACGAAGAGCTGCCGGAAGGCGGGCATGGTGGCGCGGGCGCCGTTGCCGAGCAGCTCGGGCGTGACGGGCACCTCGCGCCAGCCGAGGACGTGCAGGTCCTCCTCGGCGGCGATGGCCTCGATCCGCGCCACGGCGGCGGCGCTGTCCTCGACGGGCAGGAAGGCGATGCCGACGGCGTACGCACCGGCCTCGGGCAGCTCGAAGGGGGCGGCCTCGCGCAGGAACGCGTCCGGGACCTGGAGCAGGATGCCGGCGCCGTCGCCGGAGTCCGGCTCGGAGCCGGTGGCGCCACGGTGTTCGAGATTGCGCAGTACGGTCAGCGCCTGCTCGACCAGCTCATGGCTGGCCTCACCGGTCAGGGTGGCCACGAACCCGACTCCGCAGGCGTCGTGTTCGTTACGGGGGTCGTACAGCCCCTGCGGGGCGGGTCGACCGTCCATGGGCGACCAGGCGTCGGAACGCATCGGCTCTCCCGTCGTCGTCGTGGCATGTTGAGTGCCGAGGGACGACGTTGGCCCTCTGCGAAATTTCGTGCAGGTTACATGATGGGTCGGATCTCGGGAACCGGATAGCCCATTCCAGCATGCGGACACTCAGCGGCGCTCGCCGTGCCGTCCGGGGCAGGCTTCATTGCCTGCGGCGGCGGAGTGTGTACGGCCTATGCCCGTCCACGGAAGCCACGAAACCGTGGAGTAACGATTACTTATGTGGCGTCCTGCATAGTCCCGCATCCTACGGGCCTCGGGCCGTTCCCGAGCAGGACGTAGGTCACATGGTGACCCGCGACGCGTCCGCGCGCACGGCGAAGGCCCGCCCGGACGGGGAGACGTCCGGACGGGCCTTGCGGGGAGCGGGCGGCGGGCGGGCCGGAAACCGGCCGCCCGGTCAGCCGACCGCGGTGCCGAAGAGCGAGCCGAGGCCGAAGGTGAGGGCCGCGGCCGCGCCGCCGAGGGCGAGCTGGCGCACCCCGCTGAACCACCACGAGCGCGCGGTGACCTTGGCGACCACGGCGCCGCAGGCGAAGAGGCCGACCAGCGCGAGCAGCACGGCGGGCCACAGGGCACTGGCCCCGAGCAGATACGGCAGTACGGGCAGGATCGCGCCCAGCGCGAACGAGCCGAAGGACGAGACGGCGGCCACGAGCGGCGAGGGCAGGTCGTCCGGGTCGATGCCCAGCTCCTCGCGGGCGTGGATCTCCAGCGCCTGCTCGGGGTCGCGGGAGAGCTGCATGGCGACCTCGCGGGCGAGCGCGGGCTCGACGCCGCGCGACACGTAGAGCTCGGCCAGCTCCTCCATCTCGTCCACCGGATGCCTGCGCAACTGCTGGCGCTCCACGTCGAGTTCGGCCTCGACGAGCTCGCGCTGCGAGGCGACCGAGGTGTACTCACCGGCCGCCATGGAGAACGCCCCGGCGGCCAGCCCGGCGAGGCCGGTGACGATGATGGTGTGCTGCGAGACGGCGCCGCCCGCGACACCGGTCATCAGGGCGAGGTTGGAGACGAGTCCGTCCATCGCGCCGAAGACGGCCGGACGCAGCCAGCCGCCGTTGACGTCCCGGTGGGTGTGGTTGTCCCGGTGCGCCTCGTGCAGCGTGGCCCGGGTGTCGATGACGGACACAGCTCTCCCCTTGCGTTGCGGCGGCGGACCGTGCGTCCGCTCCCCTCGTCGCCTCTTCGGTGTCGAAAGTACGCGCGATGTAAGTCCCGCGCTAGCAAGGCAGGCCGTACTTACCCAGGTCAGAGCCCTGTTTCGCTCATGCGTGCCCGTGCATGCACACATGTGGCCATTGGTGTGACGGATGGACTCCCGGGTCGTTCGGTGTGGCAGAGATCAAGCGAAGGATCAGGCGACGCGAAAGGCCCTCCCATGGAGTTGATCGCCAGCGGCCCGGGTACCGCCGAGGCCATCCGCGAGCGAGCCAGGGGCGCGCTGCTGGGCCTCGCGGTCGGGGACGCGCTCGGGGCTCCCGCCGAGAACCTCAAACCCTCGGAGATCCGGCGCCGCTGGGGCCGGATCGAGGGGTTCGTCCGCGAGGACCCGGCGGGCACCGACGACACCGAGTACGCGATCTTCTCCGGGCTGCTGCTCGCCCGGCACGGGTCCGCGCTCACCGTCACCCATGTCGAACACGCCTGGCACCACTGGATCGCCGACCGCG
The DNA here is from genome assembly GCF_040629815.1 of Streptomyces sp. NPDC005878. Lineage (NCBI taxonomy): Bacteria > Bacillati > Actinomycetota > Actinomycetes > Kitasatosporales > Streptomycetaceae > Streptomyces > Streptomyces sp. NPDC005878. Next base: position 99,087 of record NZ_JBEXWK010000007.1, on the reverse strand, counting down.
ACGAGGGCCCGTTCCGCGGCGCGGGCTTCAGTGAGCGCGGCACCCTGGAGAACCTGCGCCGGGGCCTGGCCGCCCCCATCTCCGCCCAGCACCGGCACGCCTGGAGCGACGGCCTCGCCATGCGGGCGGCCCCCTTCGGCGTCTTCGCCGCGGGCGCGCCGAGGGAGGCGGCACGGCTGGTGGCGATCGACGGCTGCGTCAGCCACGAGGGCGAGGGGATCTACGGCGGCCAGGCGGTGGCGGCCGGTGTCGCGGTGGCGATGGCGGGCGCGGACCTCACCTCCGTCATCGCCGCGGCCCTGTCGGTGATCCCGATGGACTCCTGGACCGCGCGCTCGCTGCGCCGCGCGGTGGCCGTGGCCCACCAGGGCGAGCGCGCGGTCCGCTCGGCCGTGGTGATCGGCGGCTACCCCTGGACGGACCTGGCCCCCGAGGCGGTGGCCCTCGCCTTCGGCGCCTTCGCCACGGCCCGGGGCGACTTCACGGCCTCGGTCCTGACCGCCGTGAACATGGGCCGCGACGCGGACACGACGGCGGCGGTGGCGGGCGCCCTGGCCGGGGCGTACGGCGGCGCCGCCGCGATCCCCGCCGCCTGGTCCAGCCGCATCGGCCCGGTCCGCGGCAGCTGCCTCCCCGAGATGCGCGGCCACCACGTCCTGGACATCGCGGACCTGCTGACACCGGACCCGGAGGAGGAGACCGCGTGATGGAGATCTACCGGGACGAGGAGGGCTCGGGCGGGGGCGGGGCGCCGGGGGGCGGGGGCCCCGCGCGGGAGGCGGACGACGGGGCGTCGACGGCGGGGCCGGGCGGGCCGGGGTCGGGCGTCGGCGGGACCGCGGCGGCCGGACGTGGCAGCCCGGTGCCAGAGGCCAGCGGCAAGGCGGCAACGGCCGGCCCGGGCGAACCGGTGCCGGAGGCCGACGGGACTGCGATGGCCGGACGGGGCGGGCCATCGCCGCACGCCGACGGGACCGCGACGACCGGGCCGGGCGGGCCGGGGTCGGGCGTCGGCGGGACCGCGGCGGCCGGACGTGGTGAGCCGGGGTCGGAGGGTGGGCTCGCGGTATCCGGTTCTCCCGCGCGCACCCGTATCCAGGGCCTGCTCCTCGGGCTCGCCGCCGGTGACGCCGCGGGGTGGCCCGCCGCGCGGCACCGTGCCGCCCGTATGCCCGAGTGGACCCGGCGGCTCACCCGTGAACTCGACACCTTCGCCGAACAGAACGCCACCACCACCCTCCCCGTCCCCATCGCCCTCAACCAGCCCCCAGAACCCCTGCGGCTCGGTCCCTCGGACGACGCCGAGTGGGCCGCGTTCGCCGCCGAGAGCGTCCTGACCGCGGCCGAGCCGCTGCTCGCCCACCTCACCCCGGCCCGCCGCGTCCGCGCCGCGGTGGACCGCGCCTGGAACCTGCTCGCCGCCGAGGTCGCCGCCGCCGCCGAGCGCGCCCCCGAGGTCGAGTCCGCGGTGCTCCCGCTGCGCGCCCGCATCTCCGTACGGGCGGGTCTCGGCAACCTCGCCACCGGGCTGCGCCCGCCCGCCACCGGCCACGACAACCCGCACTACTTCGACGACGCCGCCTGCGTACGCGCCGCCGTCCTGGCCGTGGTCCACCCGGGCGCGCCCCACCAGGCCGCCGACCTGGCCGAGTTCGACGCCCGCTACACCCAGGACGGCGACGGCGTGCACGGCGCCCGGGCCGTCGCCGCCGCCGTCGCGGCGGCGCTCGGCGGCGCCACCACCGAGGACGCCGTCGACGCCGCCCTCGACCAGCTCCCGCCCGACACCGAGATCGGCCGCAACGCCCGCCACGCCGTCAAGCTCGCGCACGACTTCGCCGACGACACCGCCGGGGCGTTCGCCCTGGTCCCGCTCCTGGAGCACCAGATCGTGGACCACGTCTACAGCTACGGGATCGCCGCCGCCGAGACCGTCCCCGTCGCCCTCGCCCTGACCCTCGCCTCGCGCGGCACCGTGGCCGCGGCGGTCCCGGCCGCCGCCTGCCTGTCCCGGGTCGCGGACTCGGCGCCCGCCCTCGCCGGAGCCCTCACCGGGGCGCTCGGCGGCGGCGCCGCGATCCCCGCCCCCTGGCTGGACGCCTGCCGCACCCTGTCCGGCTGCGCCCTCCCGCGCCTGGCCGGCACCGACCTCGTGGAGCTCGCCGGGCTCCTCGCCGACACGCTGTGCCACCCCCCGGGCGGCTGAGGTTTTCACCAAAGTGCCGCGAACCACCTCGAACTGACCGCCCAGGGTGGACAATTCCGGCATGACGCTCACGACGTCGTACACGACGCTCACTCTCGCGGACCGCATCACCGGCGCCCTGGTCGGCGCGGCCGTCGGGGACGCCCTCGGCGGCCCCGTCGAGGGCTACTCCCCCGACCAGATCGTGGAGCGGCACGGCGGCCGCGTCCACGGCATCGTCGGCCCCTGGCACGGCGACGACTGGCGTACGGCACGCCCGATCGCCCCGTACCACAAGGGCGACGGACACGTCACCGACGACACCCTGATGACGCATGCGCTGATCCGCGTGTACGAGAAGGTCCGCGACCACCTCGACGCGTACGCGATCGCCGACCACCTGGTCCCCGACCTGCTCTCCCGCCCGGTGTGGATCCCCGAACTGGAGGCGGAGACCATCCCCCTGCACCGGATCTTCCTCGCCGAGAAGTGGCTGGTGGCGCGGCTGCACTACGGCCACGTCGACCCCCGCGAGGCGGGCGCGGGCAACATCGTCAACTGCGGGGCGGCGATGTACATGGCCCCGGTCGGCCTGGTCAACGCGGCCGACCCGGCGGGGGCGTACGCCGAGGCCCTGGAGGTGGCGGCCCCGCACCAGTCCTCGTACGGCAGGGAGGCCGCGGGCGTCTTCGCGGCGGCCGTGGCGGCGGCGTGCGCGCCCGGCGCGACGGCGGCGACGGTCGTCGACACCTGCCTCCGCCTGGCCAAGGACGGGACCCGCGCGGCGATCGAGGCGGTGGCCGAAGCGGCGTCCGGCCACACGGACTTCGAGTCCGCGCTCGCCCCGCTGCGGGCGGCCGTCGCCCCCTTCGACACGGTCGGCCCCGACTACCGCGCCCCGTCCCTGGGCGCCCGCCGCCCGTCCCGTCTGCACGCCGTCGAGGAACTCCCCATCGCCCTCGGCATGCTGCTGGTGGCCGACGGCGACTTCCGCACGGCGGTCCTGGGCGCGGTGAACTACGGCCGCGACTGCGACTCCATCGCGACGATGGCGGGTGCGCTGGCGGGCGCGCTGCGGGGCGAGGGCCCCGTTCCGGCCGCTTGGTCCCAGCGGATCGCCGAGGCGAGCCGGCTGGACCTGCACGCGCCCGCGCGGGCACTGACGGAGGTGGCCGTCGAGGTGCACGGGAAGGACCGCGCCCGCCGGTCCGCGCACCACGCTGCCTTCGAGGCCCTGACCCGATGACCCCGCTGCGCGTGACCTGGGTCCAGCCGGAGGACCTGCTGGCCCACGAACTGCGCCAGGCGGCCGAGGACGGCCGCGACGCGAGCGGGATCGCGCGGCGCTGGGTGGCGGCGGGCGGCAGCGCGACCCCCGTCCACGGGGGCGCGTCCCTGCCCCCCGCGCCCCCGGCGCTGAGGTCGCTGGCGCTACGCCTGCTGGACGAACTGGCGCTGACGCCCAGCCCGTTGGCCAGGGTCGAGCCGACGGAACTGGCCGCCATCACGCGGGCGTGCGGAGGCGCGGAGGCACCCGTGGCGCGGGCCGAACCGACGGACCTCGCCGCCATCACGCGGGCGTACGGAGGCGCGGAGGCGCCCGTCGCGCGGGCCGAACCGACGGACCTCGCGGCCATCACACGGGCGTACGGGCGCGCGGGGGCGCCCGTCGCGCGGGAGGAGGCGCGGCGCCCGCCCGGCGGGCCGGGGGCAGCGCCCCCGGGAACGCCCGCTGCCCGCCCCCGCCCCGGGAGCCCGGGCGGAACCGCACCCGTCACGGCGGGAAGGGGCGGGACGGCGGAGGTCGACGCCCTCCACGCCGCCTGGCTCGGCCGGGCCGCCGGCTGCCTCCTCGGCAAGCCCGTCGAGAAGCTCACCCTCACCGGCATCAGAGCCATCGCCCGTGCCACCGGCAACTGGCCGCTCCACACCTGGTTCACCGCCCGGGGCCTCTCCGCCGGCCTCGCCGCCGCCCACCCCTGGAACCGCCGCTCCGCCCCCACCTCCCTCGCCGAGAACATCGACGGGATGCCCGAGGACGACGACCTCAACTACCCCCTCCTCGGGCTGCTCCTCCTCCAGCGCCACGGCCGCGCCTTCACCACCGCCGACGTGGCACGGCTGTGGCTGGACGAACTCCCGGCCGGGCGGACGTTCACGGCCGAGCGCGTCGCGTACCGCAACCTCCTCGACGGCGTCGAACCCCCGCACACCGCCACCCACCGCAACCCGTTCCGCGAGTGGATCGGCGCGGCCATCCGCGCCGACGTCCACGGCTGGACCAACCCCGGCGACCCGGCGGCCGCCGCCGCGCAGGCGCACCGCGACGCCGTCCTCACCCACACCGCCAACGGCGTGTACAGCGCCATGTTCACGGCGGCGGCGATCTCCCTGGCCGCCACCGGCGCGTACGACGTACACGGCTGCCTCGCCGGCGGGCTCACCGTGATCCCCCCGGACTCCCGCCTCGCCGCCGCGGTCCGGCTCGGCATCCGGCTCGCCCGCGAGGAGGACGGCTTCGAGACGGTGGTGGACCGGCTGCACACGGCGCTCGGCGCGTACCACTGGGTGCACGCCGTCCCCAACGCCGCCCTGCTCGCCGCCGCCCTCACCCACGCCGACGGCGACTTCTCCGGCTCCATCTGCCGCGCGGTGTCCGGCGGCTGGGACACCGACTCCAACGGGGCGACCGCCGGCTCGATCGCGGGACTCCTGGCGGGGCACCCGGACGCCCTGCCCGCCCGCTGGACGGCCCCGCTCAAGAACCGCCTCGCCACCTCCGTCGCCGACTTCGACGGCACCGGATTCGACACTCTCGCGGAACTGACCGCGAGCCTCACCACCCACCCCATCCCCCAGGAGGTACGACACGCATGACGCGTATCGCGGTGCTCGGCAGCACCAACATGGACCTGGTCGCCTATGTGACGACCGCCCCCCGCCGCGGTGAGACGGTCACCGGCCGCGAATTCCGTACGATCCCCGGCGGCAAGGGCGCCAACCAGGCCGTCGCGGCGGCCCGCGCGGGCGGCGACGTGGCGCTCATCGGGGCCGTCGGCACGGATGAGTTCGGCACCCGGCTGCGGGCCGCGCTCGACGGCTCGGGCGTCGACACCGACCTCGTCCGCACCACCGAGGGACCCTCCGGCACGGCCCATATCGTGGTCGACGCCTCCGGCGGCAACGCGATCGTCGTCATCCCCGGCGCCAACGCCTCCGTCACCCACCTCGGCCCCGGTGACGAGGCGCTGATCGCCGGCGCCGAGGCGCTGCTGCTCCAACTGGAGCTGCCGATGGACACGGTGGTCGAGGGCGCCGCGGCGGCCCGGCGCCACGGGGTGCGGACGGTCCTCACGCCCTCCCCCGTCCAGCCGCTGCCGCCCGAACTCCTCGCCGCCACCGACCTGGTGGTGGCCAACGAGCACGAGGCCACCTCGCTGACCGGCGTCGACGACCCGAAGGCGGCCGCCCGCGCGCTGCTGGACCTGGTCCCCGAAGTGGTGGTCACGCTCGGCTCCCGGGGCTGCCTGTACGCGGCCCGCGGCCAGGACCCGGTCGCGGTCGCGGCCCCCGAGGTCACCGCGGTCGACACCACCGGCGCGGGTGACACCTTCGTGGGCGCGCTCGCCGTCGCCCTGGGCGAGGGCCGGGCGATGCCGCAGGCACTGGCGTGGGCGTCCCAGGCCGCCGCGCTCTCGGTCCAGCGGCCCGGCGCGGTCGCCGCCATGCCCTACCGCGCGGAGATCGACGCGGCGGCGTCCGCGGCCGGGGGCGCGGGCCGGTGACGACTCCCCCGGGCGGGCCACGCCCACCGGCCCCCTCCCCCTCCCCCGCTCCCCTCCAGCGGCTGCGGGTCCTGGACCTGGCCACCCTCTTCGCCGGGCCGCTCGCGGCGACGATGCTGGGCGACTTCGGCGCCGAGGTCATCAAGGTCGAGCACCCCCGCCGCCCCGACCCCTCGCGCGGGCACGGCCCCGCCAAGGACGGTGTGGGGCTCTGGTGGAAACTGCTCGGCCGCAACAAGCGCACGATGACCCTGGACCTGTCCACGCCGGGGGGCCGCGAGACGCTGCTCCGGCTCGCCGCCTCCACCGATGTGATCATCGAGAACTTCCGTCCCGGCACCCTGGAGCGCTGGGGCCTGGGCTGGCCCGAACTGTCCGCCGCGAACGAACGGCTGGTGCTGACCCGCGTCACCGGCTTCGGCCAGTACGGTCCGTACGCCCACCGCCCCGGCTTCGGCACGCTCGCCGAGGCCATGTCCGGCTTCGCCGCCGTCACCGGTGAGCCGGACGGCCCGCCGACGCTGCCCCCGTTCGGCCTCGCGGACTCGATCGCCGCGCTGGCCACCGCGTACGCCGTACTGACCGCCCTCACCGCGCGCGCCGCCACCGGGCGCGGGCAGGTGGTCGACATGGCGATCATCGAGCCGATCCTGACCGTGCTGGGCCCGCAGCCCATCTGGTACGACCAGCTCGGCTACGTCCAGCCGCGCACCGGCAACCGCTCCCGCAACAACGCCCCGCGCAACACCTACCGCACGGCGGACGGCAGTTGGCTCGCCGTCTCCACCTCCGCCCAGTCGGTCGCGGAGCGGGTGATACGGCTGGTGGGGCGGCCGGAGCTGATCGAGGAGCCGTGGTTCGCGAGCGGATCGGGGCGGGCCGAGCACGCGGACGTCCTGGACGAGGCGGTGGGCCACTGGATCGGGCGGCGCACCCGGGAGGAGGCGATGACGGCGTTCGAGAAGGCGGAGGCGGCGATCGCGCCGGTCTACGACATCCGCGAGGTGATGGAGGACCCCCAGTACCGGGCGCTCGACACGCTCACCACGGTCGACGACCCGGAGCTGGGACCCGTCCGGATGCAGAACGTCCTCTTCCGGCTCTCCGAGACGCCCGGCGCGATCCGCTGGGCGGGCCGCCCGCACGGCGCCGACACGGACGACGTCCTGACCGAACTCGGCCTGTCCGCCCCGGAGATCGACGCGCTGCGCCGGGCGGGCGCGCTGTGACCACGATCCCGCTGACCTGGCTCTACGCCCCCGGCGACCGGCCGCAGGTGGTCGAGAAGGCGCTGTCGGCGGGGGCGGACGTGGTGATCGTGGACCTGGAGGACGCGGTCGGGCCCGACCGCAAGGCGTACGCGCGGGCCGCGACGACGGAGCTGCTGGCGCGGCGGCCGTCCACGCCGGTCCACGTCAGGGTGGCCACGGAGGAGGACGTACGGGCGGTGGCCGGGCTGCCGGGTCTTTCGGGCCTGCGCCTGCCCAAGGTCACCCACGCCCTCCAGGTCGAGCGGGTCGCGGCCCTGGCCCCCGGCGTCGCGCTCTATCCACTGGTGGAGAGCGCCCTGGGGGTGGAGCACGCGTACACGATCGCCGCCGCGCACCCGGCGGTGCGGGGCATCGCGCTCGGGGAGGCGGACCTCTGCGCGGATCTGGGCGTACGCGACGAGTCGGGCCTGGAGTGGCCGCGCAGTCGGGTGGTGGTGGCCGCGCGGGCGGCGGGCCTCGACCCGCCCGCGCAGTCCGTCTACCGGCACATCAGCGATCTGGACGGTCTGGCCGCGTCCTGCGCCCGGGGGCGGGCGCTGGGGTTTCTGGGGCGCGCGGCGATCCATCCGGCGCAGCTGCCGGTGATCGAGCGGGCCTATCTGCCGCCGCCCGCCGAGGTGGCGGCGGCACAGGAGATCGTCACGGCGTCGCCGACCGATACGGGGGCGCTGGCGCTGGCGGATGGGCGGTTCGTGGACGCGGCGGTGCTGGAGGCCGCCCGCCGCACCCTGTCGCTGGCGAACCGGTCTGTTCCCCCACCCCGCCCGTTCCCTTAACCCTCCGGGGGGAGGCCCTCCGGGGGGCGGGGGGGGGGAGGCGGTTTCCCCGGGGCTGCGCCCCGAACCCCTTCGCGGGGCCTGCGGCCCCCGCACCCCGCTTCTTTCGTCTGCGGACCGTGCTGGCTTGCTCGCGCAGTTCCCCGCGCCCCTGGGTAGTCAGGGGCGCGGGGAACTGCGCGCTCAGCCACAGACAACCCGCAGACGACCACCGGGCCCTGAAGGGGCGCGGGGAACTGCGCGGCAAGCCACCCACCGGCCCGCAGACGAACCCCGGGCAGAACAGGGGCGCGGGGAACTGCGCGACCAGCCGCCACCGGTCCGCAGGCGGGAAGTGTGGATCAGCCCTTGCTCGGGGTTCCGTTGTCGGACGGTACCGGCTTCTCGCCGTCGTCGACGGGCACGGTCGTCCCGTCGGCCGGCCCGGCCACGGTCCCCTCCGCGGGCGCGTCGGCCGACGCGTCGGCCAGGGCGTCGGACGGCAGGCCGGACGGCACATCTGCCGAAGGCTCCACCACCGCTTCCCTCCCCGGCCGCACCCGCGCAGAAATCACGATGTACGTCACGGCGAGCACGAACACCGTGATCGCGGTCCAGTCGTTGAGCCGCAGGCCCAGCACGTGGTGGGCCTCGTCGACCCGCATGTACTCGATCCAGCCGCGCCCCACGCAGTACGCCGCCACGTACAGCGCGAACGCCCGCCCGTGGCCCAGCTTGAAGCGGCGGTCCGCCCAGATGACGAGGAAGCCGACGCCGAGGCACCACAGCGACTCGTACAGGAAGGTCGGGTGGTACGTGCCCTCGACCCGGTTCGTGCCCTCGGAGATCTTCAGCGCCCACGGCACATCGGTGGGCTTGCCGTACAGCTCCTGGTTGAACCAGTTGCCCCAGCGGCCCACCGCCTGGGCGAAGGCGACGCCGGGAGCCAGTGCGTCGGCCCAGGCCGGCAACGGGATGCCCCGGCGGCGGCAGCCGATCCACGCGCCCACCGCGCCGAACGCGATCGCGCCCCAGATGCCGAGCCCGCCCTGCCAGATCTTGAAGGCGTCGACCCAGTCCTCACCGTCGCTGAAGTACAGCTGGTAGTCGGTGATGACGTGGTAGAGCCGGCCGCCGACGAGGCCGAAGGGCACCGCCCAGACGGCGATGTCGGCCACCGTGCCGGGCCGGCCGCCCCGGGCGACCCAGCGCTTGTTGCCGTACCAGACGGCGACGAAGACACCGATGATGATGCAGAAGGCATAGCCGCGCAGCGGGATGGGTCCGAGGTGGATCACGCCGGTCGACGGGCTGGGAATGAAGGCGAGGTTCATGGCAGGGTCGACGCTACCCTGCCGGGCGGGCGGTCGGACCACCCACCCGGCAACTTCTGAGTAACAGGCGGTGCGCCGGGGCCCCGGAGGGGCTTGGGGGCTCCTAGGGCTCCAGCGGAGCCGGGACCGCCGGGGCGCCCGGATGCGACGGGACGGGGGCCGGCGCCTTCTTCGGGGCGGTCGGCGCCGCCCCCGGCGCGTGCGCGGTCCCGTGCGGGGCCTTCGGCCTCGGCGTCCCGGACCCGGCGGGCGCGCCCGGGGGCGGCGGGCTCGGCGCCGCGGTCGCCTCCGACGGCGAGGCCGTGCCCGGCTCCTTGCCCTCGTTCGCCTCGGTGACCCACTTCTTCAGGTTCGCCGGGCTGATCTGCTCGCTGCCCTTCTGGGGGAAGACCGACTCCCCGTTCAGCTGGACCGTCGGCGTCCCGCTGAAGCCGCCGTTCTGGAACGCGTCGTTGGACTTGGTGACCCAGCTGTTGTGCTTTCCCTCCCGCACGCAGGAGCGGAAGGCGGCCGTGTCCAGGCCGGGGACCTTCCGGGCCAGCTCGATCAGCTTGTCGTCCTTCCCGTACGCGTCGTTCGTCTCCTGCGGCTGGTTGGTGTAGAGCACGTCGTGGTACGCCTGGAACTTTCCGGCGTCCTGGGCGCAGCCCGCCGCGTTCGCCGCGCGCAGCGAGCCGCGGCCGCCGAGGTTGCGGTCGATCAGGGTGGCGAGGTGGTACTGCACGCGGAGCCGGCCGCCGGCCTGGAGCTCGTGGATCGTGGACCGGAAGCCGTTCTCGAACGCGGCGCACGCCGGGCAGCGGAAGTCCTCCCAGACCGTGAGCGTGGACGGCGCGTCGGCGGCGCCGACCGGGATGGCCGGCTTGTCCTTGCCCTCCGCCCCGGCGGGCGCGAGCAGCGGGCCCGCCGTGCTCTTCTTGTCGCCGCTCTTGGTGTTGGCGGCGATCACGCCGATCACCGCGGCCAGCCCGAGGACGCACACCACCGCCGCGGCGACGATCATCGTGCGTCTGCGGCGGTCCTGGGTCCGCTGCCGCTCGCGCTCCTGGGCCAGCCGCTCGCGGGCCGTTCTCTTGCCTTCTTGGTTCTTCTCGCTCACACCCGCAGCAACGAACCGGGGAGGCACCCACGTGCCTCCCCGGTCCAGATCCACCCGTACGAGCTAACGCGTTCCGGGTCCGTCCGAACCTGGCAGGGTTACGGAGCGTCGCCGCGTACGGCCGCACCCTTACGGCGTACGGCGGACGCCCGCGGCGAGTTCACCCGCGAGGGCGCGCACGGCGGCGAGCCCGGTGGCGTGGTCCGGGGCGTCGAGCAGCCGCTGCACGAACGCCGAGCCGACGATCACGCCGTCGGAGAAGGCGGCGACCTCCCGGGCCTGGTCCGCGTTGGAGACGCCGAGGCCGACGCAGACCGGCAGTTCGGTGGTGGCCCGGGTGCGCCGCACCAGGTCCTCGGCCTGGGCGCCGACCGACGCGCGCGTGCCGGTGACGCCCATCAGGGACGCCGCGTACACGAAGCCGGAGCCGGCGGCCGTGATCTGCGCGAGCCGCTCGTCCTTGCTGCTGGGCGCGACCACGAAGACGGTGCCGAGGCCGTGCTTGTCGGCGTGCTCGCGCCACAGCGCGGACTCCTGGACCGGCAGGTCGGGCAGGATGCAGCCGGCGCCGCCGGCCTCGGCGAGCTCGGCGGTGAAGCGCTCCACGCCGTACCGGTCGACGGGGTTCCAGTAGGTCATCACCAGCACCGGCTTGCCGGTGGCGGCGTGCGCCTCGCGGACCGTGCGCAGCACGTCGGCGATCTTCACCCCGCCCTTGAGGGCGATGTCGTCGGCGGTCTGGATGACCGGCCCGTCCAGGACCGGGTCGCTGTGCGGCAGACCGACCTCGACCACGTCGGCGCCGCCCTCGAAGACGGCCTTGATCGCTTCGATGCCGCCGTCGACGGTCGGGAACCCGGCGGGCAGATAGGCGATGAGCGCGGCCCGGTCCTCGGCCTTCGCGCGGGCGAGGGTGTCGTCCAGCAGAGTCACGTTCCCGCTCACTTGGCGTCTCCCTCGATCTCGGCGAGGCCCGCGGCGTCGGCGGCCACCTCGGCGTCGGTGCCGTACAGCCCGAAGTAGCGGGCGGCGGTGTCCATGTCCTTGTCGCCGCGACCGGAGAGGTTGACCAGGAGCAGGCCGTCCTTGCCAAGCTCCCGGCCGATCTCCAGGGCGCCCGCGAGGGCGTGCGCCGACTCGATGGCCGGGATGATGCCCTCGGTGCGCGAGAGCAGCCGCAGCGCCCGCATGGCGGCCTCGTCGGTCACCGCGCGGTACTCGCCGCGGCCGATGTCCTTGAGGTAGGAGTGCTCGGGTCCGATGCCCGGGTAGTCCAGACCGGCCGAGATCGAGTACGGCTCGGTGATCTGGCCCTCGTCGTCCTGGAGGACGTAGCTGCGGGAGCCGTGCAGGATGCCGGGCTCGCCCGCGGTCAGGGTCGCCGCGTGCTCGCCGGTCTCGATGCCGTGCCCGGCGGGCTCGCAGCCGATCAGGCGGACGTCCGCGTCGGGGATGAAGGCGTGGAAGAGGCCGATGGCGTTGGAGCCGCCGCCGACGCAGGCGACGGCCGCGTCCGGGAGCCTTCCGGCGCGCTCCAGGAGCTGGCGGCGGGCCTCGACGCCGATGACCCGGTGAAAGTCGCGGACCATCGCCGGGAACGGGTGCGGGCCCGCGACGGTGCCGAAGAGGTAGTGCGTGCGGTCCACGTTGGCGACCCAGTCGCGGAACGCCTCGTTGATGGCGTCCTTCAGGGTGCGGCTGCCGGACTTCACGGGGATGACCTCGGCGCCGAGCATCCGCATCCGGGCGACGTTCAGCGCCTGGCGCTGGGTGTCGACCTCGCCCATGTAGATGGTGCATTCGAGGCCGAAGAGGGCGCAGGCGGTCGCGGTGGCGACGCCGTGCTGGCCGGCGCCGGTCTCGGCGATCACGCGGGTCTTGCCCATGCGCTTGGTGAGCAGCGCCTGGCCGAGGACGTTGTTGATCTTGTGCGAGCCGGTGTGGTTCAGGTCCTCGCGCTTGAGGAAGACCCGGGCGCCGCCCGCGTGCTCGGCGAACCGGGGCACCTCGGTCAGCGCGCTCGGGCGCCCGGTGTAGTTGACCATGAGGTCGTTGAGTTCGGCGGCGAAGGCGGGGTCGGCCTTGGCCTTCTCGTACTCCACGGCGACCTCGTCGACCGCGGCGACGAGGGCCTCGGGGATGAACTTGCCGCCGAACGCGCCGAAGTAGCCCTCGGCGGTGGGGACTCGACCCTCCGGGTCCGGGAGGAAGAACTCGTGCTCTTGGGACATGGGGATACCTCCCCGGGGCGGTGCGGCCCCGGTCCTGGGTTACGTGTGGTCACGGGTTCGCCCAGGCGCCGTACGTGGTGAGCCGGGTGTGCGACCGCAGGCCGTATGCGGCTGGTCGCGCAGTCCCCGCGCCCCGTGGGGCGCTCTGGCTCAGGCGGCGCTCAGGGCACCGCCGCGCCATCGCATCCCGTTGACCTGGCCCGGCTCCGAACCGATCACGTAGCGCACGCGCCGCCCGTGCACCCGGCGCGCCGGGGCGCGGCAGCCGCGGGGGCGGCAGCCGGGGGCGAGACGGGCGGCAATCGGCATCGCGGGGTCAGTTCCGTCCGTGCCGCAGGGCGGGGTGGGCGCCGGCGGCCACCAGGTCGGCGACGGCCGCCCGGGGGTCCTTGCCGGTGACCAGGGACTCGCCGACCAGGACGGCGTCCGCGCCCGCGTTGGCGTACGCGATCAGGTCGTGGGGGCCGCGCACACCCGACTCGGCGATCTTGACGATGTGCGAGGGGATCTCCGGGGCGACGCGCTCGAAGGTGGTGCGGTCCACCTTCAGGGTCTTCAGGTCGCGCGCGTTGACGCCGATGATCTTCGCGCCCGCGTCGACCGCCCGCTCGACCTCGTCCTCGTCGTGCACCTCGACCAGCGGGGTGAGCCCGATGGACTCGGCCCGCTCGATCAGCGAGACCAGGGCGTCCTGCTCCAGGGCGGAGACGATCAGGAGCGCCATGTCGGCCCCGTACGCCCGGGCCTCCCACAGCTGGTACGCGGTGACGATGAAGTCCTTGCGCAGGACCGGGATGTCGACCTTGGCGCGAACGGCCTCCAGGTCGGCGAGCGAGCCGCCGAAGCGGCGCTCCTCGGTGAGCACGGAGATGACGGCGGCGCCGCCCGCCTCGTAGTCGGCCGCGAGGCCCGCCGGGTCAGCGATGGCCGCCAGCGCGCCCTTGGAGGGGCTGGAGCGCTTGACCTCGCAGATGACCTTGACGCCTTCGCCGCGCAGGGCCGCCACACCGTCCCGAGCCTGGGGCGCCTTGGCGGCGCGCTCCTTGAGCTCGTCGAGGCCGACCCGCGCCTGCCGCTCCGCCAGATCGGCGCGGACGCCCTCGATGATCTCGTCGAGCACACTCACGCGAGCGGCCCCCTTCCAGGACGGTGACGTTGACGATCGGCCAGGATCAGCCATGACGATGGTATCCGCACCGGAGCGAAGGGCCCGCATCCGGTTGACGCCCGTCCCACTCCTCGGACAGCCGGGACGTGGGGAGATATACGGAATGTCACGGCGCGAGCACAGAACCGAACGGTAGATTCCGGACAATCGAGAAGGCCAGCAGGACCGCGCCGACGCCCCACCAGTGGGCGTCCTTGAGCGCGATACGGAAGGGCAGCCCGCGCGCGGCGCGGACGGCCCAGACCGCCCACAGGACCGCGAAGAGGACATAGCCGGCGACGGCCAGGGCGTTGGCGCCGAGGGCCGCGCCGAAGTCGCCCGTGACGAAGGCGTGGGCGCTGCGCAGCCCTCCGCAGCCGGGGCAGTAGATCCCGGTGAGCCGCAGCAGCGGGCAGACGGGGTAGTGGCCGGGCTCGTTCGGGTCGACCGTGCCCACGTACGCGAAGGCCGCGGCGACCCCGGCGAGGGTGCCCAGCGGCACGAGCAGCCGGCGCGCCGCGGCGGTGGCCCCGGGAGCCGGGGTGCCGGGAGCCGGGGTGCCGGGGACCGGGCTGGTCGGGGTCGGGGTGGCGTCCACGCGGTGATTGTCCCCGGATCCGGCGAGAGGCGCAGCCCCAGGGGGCCGCGCCTCTCGTGGAATGCCGTGGACGGGGTGCCGCGTGGCTCAGCGGGCCTCGGCGAGACGGGCGCGCGCCTTGGCGCCGGCCGCCTCGCGGGCCGCGGCCATCTCGGCGGACTCCTTCGGCGTACCGAGGCCGGCCATCTTCATGACGCCGCCGACGACCGCGCCGAGCAGGGTGAGCGCCGTACCGGCCCAGAAGCCGACCGGGTTGGCGGCGACGATGAAGACCGAGGCCACACAGAAGCCGATGAAGGAGATGATGACACCGGTCCAGGCGGCCGGGGTGTGTCCGTGGCCGCCGCTGCTGCCCGCCATGAGTTGCTCCTCGTTGGTGAATCTCTGGGTCGCGGAGTCGGCCGCCCAGTCCGGGGACCGCGACCGCTCACCGACCATTGTCGCGTACGCGCGCGCGTGCCCCGAGCCTGGGGTCGCCCCCGTGGGGGAGTTCACACTCCGGTCGGGTCCTCGCCCCGGTCCAGGGCCTTCCACAGCTCCTCGGGCCGGTCCGGGTCCTGGGCCGGGCGGGGCTTGCGGGGCCGGGGGCTGCCGTCGCGCTCGTAGCGCCCGCCCATCGCGGGCCAGGCGGCGCCGAAGCGCAGCGCGAGCAGCCCGGCGACCAGCAGCAGCAGACCGCCCACGAAGGTGACGTAGGGCCAGGCGGTGTGGGTGAGGCCGCCGATGACCGCGGCGGCGTCGCCGCTGGTCCTGGCGGCCTTCTCGTCCAGTGCGGTGCTGTCGTCGGCGCCGAGGAACGCGGCGAGCGCGGCTCCGGCGCCGCTCAGCGCGAGCAGCGCGGAGACCAGCAGCCGGCCGGCCCGGCGCACGGCGAACACCGCGACGAGCGCGGCGAGTCCGACGATGGCCAGGGCGGCGGGCACACCCGTCACGTTCTGCCCGGTGGCGCGCAGCGGCACGGAGCCGCCCCCGACCGCGGCGTGGCCCTCGGCCCAGGTCTGCCCGGAGGCGAGCAGGACGACGGCGGCCCCGGCCGCGCCGAAGAGCAGGGCGGCGGCGAGGGCACGGCGGCCGCCGCCTCCGGCGCGGGCGGACGACGCGGATTCGGCACGCGACTGGGGTACGGGTACGGCACTCACGTACTCCACTATCGCCTGCGCGGGGGTGATCTTGTCAGCCGGGGGCATGTTATGGCGCGAAATCGCGGCGCGGGGCCGGTCCGCCCCTCAGGAGTGCGCGCTTCGCCCGCCGAGCCGGTTCGCCGTGTGGACGGCCCGCAGCACCGCCGCCGCCTTGTTGCGGCACTCGTTGTCCTCCGACACCGGGTCGGAGTCGGCCACCACGCCCGCCCCGGCCTGGACGTAGGCCGTGCCGTCGCGGAGCAGGGCCGTCCGGATGGCGATCGCGGTGTCGGAGTCACCGGCGAAGTCGAGGTAGCCGACGCAGCCGCCGTAGAGCCCGCGGCGGCTCGGCTCCAGCTCCTCGATGATCTGCATCGCGCGCGGCTTGGGCGCCCCGGAGAGCGTCCCCGCCGGGAAACAGGCGGTGAGCACGTCGAACGCGGTACGGCCCGGGGCGACCCGGCCCGTCACCGTCGACACGATGTGCATGACGTGCGAGTAGCGCTCGACCGACATGAAGTCGACGACCTCGACGCTGCCCGGCTCGCAGACCCGGCCGAGGTCGTTGCGGCCCAGGTCCACCAGCATCAGGTGCTCGGCCCGCTCCTTGGGGTCGGCGAGCAGCTCCTCGGCGAGGTCGTTGTCCTCCTGCGGGGTGGCGCCGCGGTGCCGGGTCCCGGCGATCGGGTGGACCATGGCCCGCCCGTCCTCGACCTTGACCAGGGCCTCGGGGCTCGACCCGACGACGTCGAAGTCCTCGAAGCGGAAGAGGTACATGTACGGGGACGGGTTGGTGGCCCGCAGCACCCGGTAGACGTCGAGCGCGCTCGCGGTGCAGGGCGTCTCGAACCGCTGCGAGGGCACGACCTGGAAGGCCTCGCCCGCGCGGATGCGCTCCTTGATGTCCTCCACGGCGTGCTGGTACGCCGGGCCGCCCCACAGGGCGGTGTACTCGGGCAGCTCGGAGGGCGGCAGGACGGTGGGCGCGGACTCGACGGGCTTCGCCAGGTCCGCCTCCATGGCGTCGAGGCGGGCCACGGCGTCCGCGTAGGCCTCGTCGACGCCGGTGTCCAGGTCGTTGTGGTTGATCGCGTTGGCGATCAGCAGCACCGAGCCGGCCCAGTGGTCGAGGACCGCCAGGTCGGCGGTGAGCAGCATGGTCAGCTCGGGCAGCCGCAGGTCGTCGCGGCCGTGCTCGCCGATCTTCTCCAGCCGGCGCACGATGTCGTAGCCGAGGTAGCCGACCATGCCGCCGGCGAACGGCGGCATCCCGGCGACCAGGTCGCGCGGGGTGTGCAGCGCCTCGACGGTCGCCCGCAGGGCCTCCAACGGGTCGCCCGACGCGGGGACGCCGACGGGCGGGGTGCCGATCCAGTGGGCCTGGCCGTCGCGGGCGGTGAGCGTCGCGGCGGAGCGCACGCCGACGAAGGAGTAGCGCGACCAGGAGCGGCCGTTCTCGGCGGACTCCAGGAGGAAGGTGCCGGGGCGCTCGGCGGCGAGCTTGCGGTAGAGCCCGACGGGGGTGTCGCCGTCCGCGAGGAGGCGGCGGCTGACCGGGATGACGCGGCGGTCCACCGCGAGCTTGCGGAAGGTTTCGAGATCCATGGCGCGACCCTACTGAGCGGGGGCGGGCAGCAGGACGTCGGCGTCGAAGCATGTCCGGTCACCGGTGTGGCAGGCGGCGCCGACCTGATCGACCTTGACCAGCAGGGTGTCGCCGTCGCAGTCGAGCGCGACGGATTTGACGTGCTGGAAATGACCGGAAGTGTCCCCCTTCACCCAGTACTCGTTCCGGCTGCGCGACCAGTAGGTGCAGCGGCCGGTGGTCAGAGTGCGGTGCAGGGCCTCGTCGTCCATCCAGCCGAGCATGAGCACCTCGCCGGTGTCGTACTGCTGGGCGATGGCCGGGACCAGTCCATCGGCGGTCCGCTTGAGGCGGGCGGCGACGGCGGGGTCGAGAGTGCTGGTCATGGCCCCATTGTGCCGCGACGCGAAGGCGCCGGCGGCGGTGCGTCCACTGGGCGGACGCCGGTACGGGCCGTACGCTGGCCCCCATGTCGACCCATGCCAAGCGTGAACGGCTTCTGCTCGCCGACCTGTTGGAGGCGGCGGGCCCCGACGCCCCCACCCTCTGCGAGGGCTGGACGACGCGCGACCTCGCCGCCCATCTGGTGGTCCGCGAGCGCCGCCTCGACGCGGCCGGCGGGATACTCCTCGGCGCGCTGAAGTCCCGTCTGGACCGGGTGCAGGCGGAGTTCGCCGCGAAGCCGTACGAGGAGCTGGTGCGGCTCTTCCGTACGGGGCCGTCGAAGTACTCCCCGTACAACCTCAAGCAGGTCGACGAGGGGGCGAACGCGATCGAGTTCTACGTCCACGGCGAGGACGTCCGCCGCGCCCAGCCCGACTGGACCCCGCGCCCGGTCGACCCGGTCTTCGCGGACGCGCTCTGGTCCCGCCTGGAGAAGATGGCCCGCCTGATGGGCCGCCGCTCCCCCGTGGGCCTGGTCCTGCGACGCCCCGACGGCCAGACGGCGGTGGCGCGGCGGGGGACGCCGGTGGTGACGGTGACGGGTGAGCCGGGCGAGCTGTGCCTGTTCGCCTCGGGTCGCCAGGAGGCGGCGCGGGTGGAGATCGAGGGGGAGAAGGCGGCGGCGGCGCGGGCCCTGGAGGCGAAGCTGGGGGTCTAGCCGCGTCCCACGTCCCCCCGAGCCCCGTTTCGCCTCCGACCACGCGCCGGGGCGGTTCGACTGCGGCCCGGTGGTGGGCCGGTCGCGCAGTTCCCCGCGCCCCTTCAAGGCCCGGATTTCGACTGCGGGGCCGTGGGTGGCTGGCCGCGCAGTTCCCCGCGCCCCTTTCGGGGCCGGATTTCGACTGCGGGCCGGTGGTGGGCCGGTCGCACAGTTCCCCGCGCCCCTTCAGAGCTCGGTGGTCCGCTGCGGGTTGCCTCTGGCTGGTCGCGCAGTTCCTCGCGCCCCTTATCGGCCGGAGGTTCGTCTGCGGGTTGGCGGTGGGCCGGTCGCGCAGTTCCTCGCGCCCCTTTAGGGCTCGGTGGTCGTCTGCGCGTTGTCTGTGGCTGAGCGCGCAGTTCCCCGCGCCCCTAGGTAGTCAGGGGCGCGGGGAACTGCGCGAGCAACCCAGCACGGTCCGCGGACGAAAGAAGCGGGGTGCAGGGGCCGCAGGCCCCGCTAGGGGGGTCCGGGGGCGCAGCCCTCGGGAAGCCCGGGGTGCGGGGCCGCAGGTCCCGCTACGGGGGGCCGGGGGCGTAGCCCTCGGGAAAGCGCCCGCCCCCGGAGGGTTTGGGGAAGGGGTGGGGAGGGGCTAGCGCACCGGGTGGCCCGCTTCGCGCAGAGCGCTCTTCACATCCCCGATCCGCAACTCCCCGAAGTGGAACACCGACGCCGCCAGCACGGCATCCGCCCCCGCCCCCACCGCCGGCGCGAAGTCACCCAGCCGCCCCGCCCCGCCGGACGCGATCACCGGCACGGTGACATGGCGCCGCACCGCCGAGATCATGGCCGTGTCGTACCCGTCCTTCGTCCCGTCCGCGTCCATCGAGTTCAGCAGGATCTCCCCCGCCCCCAGCTCCGCGGCCCGGTGCGCCCACTCCACCGCGTCGATGCCCGTCCCCCGGCGCCCGCCGTGGGTCGTCACCTCGAAGGTGCCGGAGGGGGTGCGGCGCGCGTCCACCGACAGGACGAGCACCTGGCGCCCGAAGCGCTCCGCGATCTCGCGGAGCAGCTCGGGCCGCTCGATCGCCGCCGTGTTGACGCCCACCTTGTCCGCCCCGGCCCGCAGCAGCTTGTCGACGTCCTCCGCCGAGCGGACGCCGCCGCCCACGGTCAGCGGGATGAAGACCTGTTCGGCGGTGCGCCGTACCACGTCGTACGTCGTCTCGCGGTGGCCGGAGGACGCCGTGATGTCCAGGAACGTCAGCTCGTCCGCGCCCTCGGCGTCGTACAGCTTCGCCATCTCCACCGGGTCACCGGCGTCCCGCAGGTTCTGGAAGTTGACGCCCTTCACCACCCGCCCGCCGTCGACGTCCAGGCAGGGGATGACGCGGACCGCGAGGGTCATTCGGGGGCTCCTTCTGGGGCTCCTTCGGGGGCGCCTCGATAGGCGTCCACTTCCACTTCCACCAGCATGCGCGGGTCGATGAGACCGCTCACGATCACCAGCGTGGCCGCCGGACGGACCGCGCCGAAGAGCTCCTTGTGGGCCCTGGACGCCTCGTCGATGTCCCGCGCGTGGGTGAGGTACATCCGGGTGCGGACCACGGACCCGGCGCCGAGTCCGAACTCCGCGAGCGCGGCGAGGGCGTTGGAGAAGGCCACCTTGGCCTGCTCGTACGGGTCGCCCTCGCCGTACAGCACCGTGCCCCGGAACGGCGTGGTGCCCGAGACGTGCACATGGTCGCCCGCGGCGACGGCGCGCGCGAAACCGATCGTGTCCTCCCAGGGACTGCCACTCTGCACACGCCGTACGTCGCTCATCGGGACACAGCCTCCAGGGCCTCTTCGAGGGTGAACGCCTTCGCGTACAGGGCCTTGCCCACGATGGCGCCCTCCACACCCTGCCCCACGAGCCCCGCGATCGCCCGCAGGTCGTCGAGGGAGGAGACGCCGCCGGAGGCCACCACCGGCTTGTCGGTGGCCGCGCAGACGTCGCGCAGCAGCTCCAGGTTGGGGCCGGTGAGCGTGCCGTCCTTGGCGATGTCGGTCACCACGTACCGCGCGCAGCCCTCGGAGTCGAGGCGGGCCAGCGTCTCGTAGAGGTCGCCGCCGTCGCGGGTCCAGCCGCGGCCGCGCAGGGTCGTGCCCCGTACGTCCAGTCCGACCGCGATCCGGTCGCCGTACTCGGCGATGACCTTGGCGACCCACTCGGGGGTCTCCAGGGCGGCGGTGCCCAGGTTGACGCGGCGGCAGCCGGTGGCGAGCGCGGCCTCCAGGGAGGCGTCGTCGCGGATGCCGCCGGACAGCTCCACCTTGATGTCCATCGCGCCCGCGACCTCGGCGATCAGCGCCCGGTTGTCGCCGGTGCCGAAGGCCGCGTCGAGGTCGACCAGGTGCAGCCACTCGGCGCCCGAGGCCTGCCAGGCGAGCGCCGCCTGGAGCGGGGAGCCGTAGGAGGTCTCCGAGCCGGACTCGCCGTGCACGAGGCGGACGGCCTGGCCGTCGCGGACGTCGACGGCGGGGAGCAGTTCGAGCTTCGCGGAGGGCTTCGGGGAGGGCTTCACGGGGGGCTTCGCGGACATCACAGGGTTCCGATCCAGTTGGTCAGCAGCTGCGCGCCGGCGTCGCCGGACTTCTCGGGGTGGAACTGGGTGGCCCACAGCGCGCCGTTCTCCACCGCGGCCACGAACGGCTCGCCGTGGGTGGCCCAGGTGACCCTGGGCGCGCGGATCTTGGGGTTGGTGACCTCCAGGCTCCAGTCGTGCACCGCGTAGGAGTGCACGAAGTAGAACCGGGCGTCGGCGTCCAGGCCCGCGAACAGCTCGCTGTCCTCGGGCGCCTTGACCGTGTTCCAGCCCATGTGCGGGACGATCGGCGCCCTGAGCGGCTCGACCGTGCCGGGCCACTCGTCCAGGCCCTCGGTCTCCACGCCGTGCTCGATGCCCTGGGAGAAGAGGATCTGCATGCCGACGCAGATGCCCATGACGGGCCGCCCGCCCGACAGGCGCCGGCCCACCAGCCAGTCGCCGCGCGCCTCGCGCAGCCCCCGCATACAGGCCGAGAAGGCCCCGACGCCCGGGACGAGCAGCCCGTCGGCGTTCATGGCCTTGTCGTAGTCGCGGGTGATCTCGACGTCCGCGCCGACGTGGGCGAGGGCGCGCTCGGCGGAGCGCACGTTGCCGAAGCCGTAGTCGAAGACGACGACCTTTTTACGAGGAGTGGCCGTGCTCAATTCCACACCTCCAGGCGCAGGACGCCCGCGGCGAGGCAGAGCGCCGAGCTGATCGCGAGCAGCGTGATCAGGCTCTTGGACATGTCCTGCTTGACGAAGGAGTAGACGCCGCCCGCGAGGAAGAGCCCGAGGACGATCAGGATGGAGTTGAGGCCGTTCACAGCGCGCCCTTGGTCGAAGGAAGGATGCCCGCGGCACGCGGGTCGTGCTCGGATGCGTAACGCAGCGCCCGCGCCAGCGCCTTGAACTGGCACTCCACGATGTGGTGCGCGTTGCGTCCGTACGGGACGTGGACGTGCAGGGCGATCTGCGCCTGCGCCACGAAGGACTCCAGGATGTGCCGGGTCATCGTGGTGTCGTACTCGCCGATCATCGGCGCCATGTTCTCCGGCTCGGTGTGCACCAGGTACGGGCGGCCGGAGAGGTCCACGGTGACCTGGGCGAGGGACTCGTCGAGGGGGACCGTGCAGTTGCCGAAGCGGTAGATGCCGACCTTGTCGCCGAGCGCCTGCCTGAAGGCGGCGCCGAGCGCGAGGGCGGTGTCCTCGATGGTGTGGTGCGAGTCGATGTGCAAGTCGCCGTCGGTCTTGACCGTGAGGTCGAAGAGGCCGTGGCGGCCGAGCTGGTCGAGCATGTGGTCGTAGAAGCCGACCCCGGTCGACACATCGACCTTTCCGGTTCCGTCGAGGTCGATCTCGACGAGGACGGACGTCTCCTTGGTGGTGCGTTCGACACGGCCGACGCGGCTCATGCGCTCTGCTCCTTCTTGAGTTGACGGACCGCGTCCAGGAACGCGTCGTTCTCGGCGGGGGTGCCGGCGGTGACGCGCAGCCACCCGGGTACCCCGTTGTCACGGACCAGGACGCCGTGGTCGAGGATCCGCCGCCAGGCGGCGTGGGAGTCCTCGAAGCGGCCGAACTGGACGAAGTTGGCGTCCGATTCGGTCACCTCGTATCCCGCCGCGCGCAGCTCGGTGACCAGCCGGTCCCGCTCCCCCTTGAGCTGCTCGACGTAGCCGAGCAGTGTGTCGGTGTGCTCCAGGGCCGCGAGCGCGGTCGCCTGGGTGACGGCGGAGAGGTGGTACGGCAGGCGGACCAGCTGGACGGCGTCGACCACCGCCGGGTGGGCGGCGAGGTAGCCGAGCCGCAGCCCGGCCGCGCCGAACGCCTTGGACATGGTCCGCGAGACGACCAGATGGGGGCGGCCCTCGATGAGCGGCAGCAGCGAGGCGCGGTGGCTGAACTCGACGTACGCCTCGTCGACGACCACCAGCGACGGCTTGGCGGCCTGCGCGGCCTCGTGGAGGGCCAGAACCGTTTCGGCCTCGACGGCCGTGCCGGTGGGGTTGTTGGGCGAGGTGATGAAGACGACGTCCGGCCGGTGCTCGGCGATCGCCTCGCGCGCCGCCGCCACGTCGATGGTGAAGTCCTCGTCGCGCGGCCCGGAGATCCAGCCGGTGCCGGTGCCGCGCGCGATGAGGCCGTGCATCGAGTACGAGGGCTCGAAGCCGATGGCGGTGCGGCCGGGGCCGCCGAAGGTCTGGAGCAGTTGCTGGATGACCTCGTTGGAGCCGTTGGCCGCCCAGACGTTCTCGGTGGCGACCGGGTGCCCGGCGGTCCGCGTGAGGTAGCGGGCGAGTGCGGTGCGCAGCTCGACCGCGTCCCGGTCGGGGTAGCGGTTGAGGCCGCGCGCCGCCTCGGCGACCCGCTCCGCGATCCGCGCGACGAGCGGCTCGGGCAGCGGGTAGGGGTTCTCGTTGGTGTTGAGCTGGACCGGCACGTCCAGCTGGGGCGCGCCGTAGGGGGACTTGCCGCGCAGCTCCTCGCGTACGGGCAGGTCGTCCAGGGTGAGACGGTCGGTCACTGGCCCGGCACCTTCCATGCGAACCTCGCCTTGAGTGCGGCGCCGTGCGCGGGCAGGTCCTCGGCCTCGGCGAGGGTGACCACGTGGTGGGCGACCTCGGCCAGGGCGTCGCGGGTGTAGTCGACGATGTGGATGCCCTTGAGGAAGGACTGCACCGACAGGCCCGAGGAGTGGCAGGCGCAGCCGCCGGTGGGCAGGACGTGGTTGGAGCCCGCGCAGTAGTCGCCGAGGGAGACCGGCGCCCAGGGGCCGACGAAGACCGCGCCCGCGTTGCGGACCCGGCCGGCCACGGCGGCGGCGTCGGCGGTCTGGATCTCCAGGTGCTCGGCGCCGTAGGCGTCGACCACCTTCAGACCCTCCTCCAGACCGTCGACCAGGACGATCGCGGACTGCTTGCCGGCCAGGGCGGGCCTGATCCGGTCCTCGACGTGCTTGGTGGCCGCGATCTGCGTCTCCAGTTCGCGCTCGACCGCCTCGGCCAGGGCCACGGAGTCGGTGACCAGGACGGCGGCGGCCATCGGGTCGTGCTCGGCCTGGCTGATCAGGTCGGCGGCGACGTGCGCCGGGTCGGCGGTCTCGTCCGCGAGGACGGCGATCTCGGTCGGCCCGGCCTCGGTGTCGATGCCGATGCGGCCGGTGAAGTAGCGCTTGGCGGCGGCGACCCAGATGTTGCCGGGGCCGGTCACCATGTTCGCGGGCGCACACGCGTCGGGCCCGGTCGTCCCGTACGCGAACATCGCGACGGCCTGGGCGCCGCCCGCCGCGTACACCTCGTCCACGCCGAGGAGGGCGCAGGCGGCGAGGATCGTCGGGTGGGGCAGTCCGCCGAAGTCCTTCTGCGGCGGGGAGGCCAGCGCGATGGACGCCACGCCCGCCTCCTGCGCCGGGACCACGTTCATGACCACGGAGGACGGGTACACCGACCGGCCGCCGGGCGCGTACAGGCCGACGCGCTCGACCGGCACCCACTTCTCGGTGACCGTGCCGCCGGGGACGACCTGGGTGGTGTGCTCGGTGCGGCGCTGGGCTCGGTGCACGATCCTGGCGCGCCGGATGGACTCCTCAAGAGCCGCCCTGACCTGCGGGTCGAGCTGCTCCAGGGCCTCGGTGAGCGCCTCGGCGGGCACCCGGATCCGCTCCAGGACCACACCGTCGAACTTCTCCGCGTACTCGATCAGCGCCGCCGTGCCGCGATGATGCACGTCCTCGCAGATGGGCCGCACCTTCTCCAGGGCGGCTTCCACGTCGAACTCGGCACGGGGCAGCAGGTCGCGCAGGGCGCCACCCTCGGGGAGGGCGTTGCCGCGCAGATCGATTCGGGAGATCACGGAACCAATTCTCTCAGACCACATCCCGCCACCGGACGCCCGTATCACTGGCTGATACATATCCCGCCTGCCCCGGGAGCCGGCCGTGACCACTAGCGTTCACTCCGTTACACACGCGTGTACAGCCCGCACACGACCGCGCGGGGTGAGCAGGGGACAGGGGGACGGCTGTGAGCGAGGCGCCGGATGTCGCTGTGGCGCCGGACTGGTTCAGTCCGGTGGAGCTCGGGATGTGGGAGGCCTTCCGCAACGGCAGCACCTACGACCTGAGCAGCCGCAACCGGGTGCGGGACGACCCGTTCTCCGGGCGCGTCTGGGGGCCGGAGCGCTATGTGAAGGCCCGGGCGGTGGCGCTGCTGCTGCTCAGCGGACCGCCGGCGCTGCCCGGCCGGGTCGCGGCGCTGAAGCTGAACGGGGTGCAGATCACCGGGACGCTCAACCTGTCGGGCGGCACGGTCACCCCGTACGTGGAGCTGACCAACTGCCGGTTCGAGGGCGAGGTGCTGATGCCGGAGTGCCGGGTCACCACCGTGCGGATGGTGAACTGCGCGATCCCGCGGATCGAGGCGGCCCGCCTGCAGACCGAGGGCGACCTGCATCTGCCCCGCTGCCGCATCGCCCGCGGCATCCGGCTGACCGACGCCCACATCGGGACCGACCTGCTGCTCAACGAGGCCGTGATCCGCGCCGACCGCAAGGGCCGCTCGATCGCGGCGGACGGCCTCTCGGTCGCCCAGGACCTCCAGGCCGAGCTGATCGAGAGTTACGGGGAGGTGAGCCTGCGGGCGGCGAACGTGGGCGTGACGCTGAGCCTGCGCGGCAGCCGGCTGGTGAACCCCGACGGGCGGCGCGCGCTGAACGCCCCCCAGCTGACCGTGGAGCGCACGCTCTACATGACGGCGGCGGCCGTCACACCCGGCGCCACCGAGACCACCACGCCGCCGTACGGGACGACCTACCAGGGCACCCCGGCCCGGGGCACCCGCGTCCAGCCGTTCGTCTGCGAGGGCGGGCTGCGGCTGGACGACGGCCGGTTCGGGGACGCCGTGGACTTCCAGAGCGCGCGCTTCGTGATGCGCGACTACCAGGAGGTGTCGCTGCGCCGGGTGCAGACGCCGGAGCTGCGCTTCCTGGGCGAGCGGCCGGAGCGGGGGCGGGTGGTGCTCTCGGGCGCCCGGGTGGTCAACCTGGTCGACATGTCGACGAGCTGGCCGGGGCCCGGCGGCCTCGCGATGGGCGGCTTCAGCTACGACAACCTGATCCCGCGTGGACAGTTCCCGCTGACCAGACGGCTGGAGTGGGTGGCGGCGGCGACTCCGGAGTACGCGCCGGAGCCGTACGAGCGGCTCGCCACCGTGCTGCGCGGCAGCGGCGAGGACGCGGACGCGCGCGAGGTGCTGCTCGCCAAGCAGCGCCGGCGCCGCGAGACCCTGCCGCTGGCGGGCAAGGCGTGGGGCGTGCTCCAGGACATCACCGTCGCCTACGGTTACCGGCCGGGCCGGGCGGCGCTGTGGATGGCGGTGCTGTGGGCGATGGGCGCGCTGGCGTTCTCGCACTACGACCCGCAGCCCATCAAGCCGGACGAGCACCCGGACTGGAACGCCTCGCTGTACGCCCTCGATCTGCTCGTCCCGGTGATCAATCTGGGGCAGGACGGCTACTGGAAGCTGCACGGCAGCTGGCAGTGGGTCTCGGCGGTGCTCATCGTGCTCGGCTGGATCCTGGCCACGACCGTGGCGGCGGGAGCCTCGCGCCTGCTGCGGCGTGGCTGAAATTTGCCGGTCCTTGACCCGTCCCCGTACAACCGTCACGGCCGCCACACACTCTTCACCGCACACCTCTGGCAAAGCTCCGACCTGCGGTTTTGAATGGTTCGCACCATGTCATTCGTACGCGCCCTGCTCCGCGCCGCCCGTGCGGGCAGGCACACCCCGCAGCCCTCCCCCGGTCTCCCGGCCGACGAGGATCTGCTCCTCGACGCGCCCGACGGGCGGCTCGGCCCCGCGCTGGTGGCCGCCGCCGCGGGCGAGTTCGCGGGCGCGGCCGAGCTGCTGGCCACCACCCGGGAAGCCGCCGAGTGGGAGAACCGCGACCGCTACACCATGCGCCTGGCGGCCTTCGCGGTGAGCCGCCCGGACTGGCTCGCCGCCTGGCTGGCCGCCGCGCCCAGGGACCCGGACGCGCTGCTGGTCAAGGCGGAGCTGGCGATCGTACGGGCGTGGGGCTCGCCGGCCCGCGCGGAGCTGCTGCGCGAGATCGCCCCGCTGATCGACGCGGCGGCCTCGGCCGAGCCCGCGGACCCGGTGCCGTGGCGCATCGCGCTGGACCACGCGCGCGGCACCCACGCGCCGCACACCGTCTTCGAGGCGCTGTGGGCGGAGGCGGTCGGGCGCTCCTCGCACCACTACGGCTGCCATGTCGCGGCCCTTCAGTACCTCTCGGCGCAGTGGTACGGCTCGCACCGGGAGTGCTTCGGCTTCGCCGAGGAGGCCGCGGCGGACGCGCTGCCCGGCTCGCTGGTACGGGCGCTGCCGGTGCGGGCCGCGTTCGCCTGCCTGGCCGCCGGGACCACCGGGGCGCCGACCGGCCGCCAGAGCCCGCCGGAGCTGTTCGCCGACCGGATCGACGCGGCGGCGGACCTCGCCATCGCGCTCTCCTCGGCGTACGAGCCGGGCGACCCGTGGCCCGCCGAGGTGCGCAACCTGCTGGCGTACGTCCTGGTCGTACGGGAGCGGTGGGAGGAGGCCCTGGAGCAGTTCGGCCGGATCGGGCCCTATGCCACGGCGTTCCCCTGGGCGCGGCTCGACGACGATCCGCTGGGCCGGTTCACCGAGCTGCGCGACGAGGTGCGCCGGCAGGTGGCCGCGCGAAAGCCGGGGCGCGAACGGAATCCCGCGGGCATCCGGGTCGCGCCCCTGGGCGCTCTGGGGCGGCCGCCCGCACCCGTGCCCGGCCGGGCCGCCGGGGTCCCGGGCGCGGGCGCCCTGGGCAAGCCCGGACGCAGCCGGTCCGGCGACCATTACGCTTGAGCGTTGTGACCACCGCTCGCCTCCCCCTCTTCCCGCTCAACTCGGTCCTGTTCCCCGGCCTCGTCCTGCCGCTGAACGTGTTCGAGGAGCGCTATCGCGCCATGATGCGCGATCTGCTGAAGTCCGGCCCGGACTCCGGCGCCGACCCCGACGGCGACGAACCGCGCCGGTTCGCCGTGGTCGCGATCCGCGACGGCCGGGAGGTCGCGCCGACCGGTCCCGGACTGCCCGACCAGACGTCCGTCCCGGAGAAGGGCCCGGCGGCCGGCTTCGGCCCCGACCCGATCCAGGCGTTCCACCAGGTGGGCTGTATCGCGGACGCGGCGACGATCCGGGAGCGCGCGGACGGCAGCTTCGAGGTCCTGGCCACGGGCACGACCCGGGTCAAGCTCCTCTCGGTCGACGCGAGCGGCCCCTATCTGACGGCCGAGGTGGAGGAGCTGCCCGAGGAGCCGGGCGAGGAGGCGGGGGCGCTGGCGGAGGGGGTGCTGCGGGCGTTCCGGGCGTACCAGAAGCGGCTGGCCGGGGCCCGGGAGCGCTCGGTGACCGGCTCGGCCGAGCTGCCCGACGAGCCCTCGGTGGTGTCCTACCTGGTGGCGGCGGCCGCGGTGCTCGACGTCCCGGCGAAGCAGCGGCTGCTCCAGGCGCCGGACACGGCGACGCGGCTGCGGGAGGAGCTGACGCTGCTGCGCGCGGAGACCGCGGTGATCCGCCATCTCCCCTCGCTCCCGGCGGTGGACCTGACCCGCTCGCCCACGAGCCCCAACTGACCCGGGGAACGCTTCGGTGGCGAAGAAGAAGGCGGCCGGGGGCGGCACCCCCGCGACGGTGGCGCTGACGGCCTCGGGCGTGGCGTTCACCGTGCACGCGTACGAGCACGACCCGTCCTCCGCGTCGTACGGGGAGGAGGCCGCGCGGGCGCTGGGCGTCTCCCCCGACCGCGTCTTCAAGACGCTGGTCGCGGACGTCGACGGCGAGCTGACGGTCGCCGTGGTCCCGGTGGCGGGCTCGCTCGACCTCAAGGCGCTGGCGGCGGCGGTCGGGGGCAAGCGGGCGGCGATGGCGGACCCGGTGGCGGCGGAGCGCACGACGGGCTACGTCCGGGGCGGCATCTCACCGCTCGGCCAGCGCCGCCGGCTGCGCACGGTCGTGGACGCGTCGGCGTCGGCGCACGCCACGATCTGCGTCTCGGCGGGCAGACGCGGCCTGGAGGTCGAACTGTCCCCCGAGGACCTGGTGTCCCTGACGGGGGCGGTGCTGGCGCCGGTGGGGCGTCCCTGACGGGGATGTCCGGTAATCCCCCTGGACACTTCCCCGCGGGGCGAGCAGGTTGCCCCCATGTCGAAACGAACCCGCAAGCGGAAGTGGCGCGTACGCAAGGGCCGCTCAAACCATGGACGCCGCCCGGCATAGGTTTGCCCGGGGGCGCTCCCTTGCCGGCCGGGGGCCGCGTGCGGCCGGCGGCGGGCTGCCGGCCCGGGGGTACGCCTGCGGTCCGGTGGGGCTCGCTCGCGGGGTTCCCCGCGCCCCTGATGGGCCGGGAGTCGTGTGCGGGCCGGTGCTGGCTTACTCGCGCAGTTCCCCGCGCCCCTCAAAGGCCTGATTACGTCCGCGGCCCGGTGGGGGCCGGTCGCGCAGTTCCCCGCGCCCCTGATGGGCCGGGAGTCGTGTGCGGCCCGGTGGTGGCTTACTCGCGCAGTTCCCCGCGCCCCTCAAGGGCCTGAATCCGTCTGCGGGCCGGTGGGGGCTGGTCGCGCAGTTCCCCGCGCCCCTGGGTAGTCCGCCGCAGCCGGAGAACCCAGCTCAGCCACCCGCTTCCAGGGGCGCGGGGAACTGCGCGAGCAACCCACCCCGACCGCCAGACGAACACCGGCCTCTTAAGGGGCGCGAGGAACTGCGCGACCCAGCCCACCCCGACCGTCCGACGAACACCGGCCTCTTAAGGGGCGCGGGGAACTGCGCGACCAGCCCACCCCGACCGTCAGACGAACACCGGCCTCTTAAGGGGCGCGGGGAACTGCGCGACCAGCCCATCCCGACCGTCCGACGAACACCGGCCTCTTGAGGGGCGCGGGGAACTGCGCGAGCAGCCCGCCACCGGGTCGCAGACGTACCAGGGGTGCAGGGGGCGCAGCCCCCGCCAGGGGGGCCGGGGCGGAGCCCGGCGCGCGGGGCGGGGGTGCAGGCTCCGGGACGCCCGCCCACCCCCGGAGGGTTTGGGGAAGGGGCGGGGAGGGGCTCAAAGCTCCGGCGCCGGCCACACTTCCGGATCCCGCGGAGCGAACAGCGCCGTAAGAGCCAAATGCGCCCCCATCACCGCCAACGGCCACGCCAACAACGCCCCCTTCGCGTTCAGCCGAAGCGGCGCGTCGAAGACGACCCCCTTCCCCGCCGCCCGCGCCGCGGCGACCACGTCGTCCGTGGGCCCCAGCCACTCCCCCAGCTCCATCGCCACCCAGGACCCCAGCAGCGCACCGGCCGCGAGCCCCACCACCAGCGGGATGCCGCCGCGCTTGCGCAGCAGGAAAGCGAGGGCCGCGCAGAGCACCCCGAATCCGAGCGCGAGCAGGATGAACGTTCCGTCCGCCCCGATCGCCTCCTCGCCCTCGGTGTCCTTCAGGAACACCGCCTTGTCGTCGGAGACGAGCGGCACCCGGGGCGCCAGCCAGACCCACAGCAGCCCGAGCAGCACGCCCATGACCGTCACCGCGACCGCCGCGACCACGGCGTCCCGCAGCTCCGTCCTCATCGCGGTGCCCTCCTCGCTCGCCGGGGCCCCGGGGCCCTCGGCGCCCGGGCCGGAACGGGGGTGTACGGAGTCCTGCCAGGCGTCGTCGTCCGGCGGCGGCTGGTGAGGCGGAGTCAGAGGTGCGGTCACCCCGCCATCGTGCCAGGCGCTCCTGTGCGGCGCCTCACCGGGAGACCGCCGCCCGCCGGTACGCCCAGGTCGCGACGAGCAGCGACACCACGCCGACGCCCGCGCAGACCGCGAGGTCGAGTCCGATGACGGCCCAGTCGGGGTGGGCGCCGAAGCTGTGCGCGAAGGCCTCCACCCCGTACGTGGACGGCAGCAGGTCACGGGCGTACGCGATCGGTCCGGGCAGCCGGTCGGCGGGCAGGACGCCGAGCAGCAGCGCCGCCGACATGCCCAACTGGCCCAGCAGGGTGGCCAGTTCCTGGCGCGGCGCCAGCAGTCCGAGGGCCGCGCCGAGCCCGGCGAGCGCGGCGCCCGCCAGCGGGATCACCGCGGCGAGCACCCACAGGTGCGCCACCGGGAGCCCGAACAGGACGCAGCCGGTGACCGCGGTGACCAGCGTCCCCGGCACGGTGAACGAGGCGTACGCGGCGGCCGTGCCCAGCACCACCGAGGCGGGCGGCACCGGCAGCGTCGCGTAGTGGTCGAGGCCGCCGCCCGCCCGCAGGTGCCCGAAGTACTGCGCGAGCAGGTTGAGCGCGACGAAGGCCACCACCAGGACGCTCGACCCGGCGACCACGGCGCGCGCCTCGCTCCCGCCGTCCACGACCCCCCGCATCAGGACCATGATCCCGATCGACTGGAAGGTCGCCACGAAGAGCAGCGGGATGCGGGCCACCTTCGCCCGGGAGAGCTGGGCCCGGTAGACGGCCGCGAGGGCGGGCAGCGGCCGCGCGCGGGGCGCGAGGGGCGCGGCGGCCACGGCCGGCCGCGCCGGGACGGCGACCGCCTCCGCGGGAGCCTCCACGGAAACCTCCAGGGGAATCGCGCTCACGCCTTCACCAGACCTTCCGTGCGGCCGCCGAGGGCGAGGTAGACGTCTTCCAGGCTCGGCGTGGCCAGGGTGAAGTCGTCGAGGGCGGCGAACGCCGGGCCGCCGGTGACCGCCGCGACGGCGGCGCGCGCGGCGTCGGGGCCGAGCCGCAGCACCCAGCGCCGCCCGGACTCCTGGGCGTCCGCCCGCAGCGCCGCGACCTCGGGCAGTTCGACGGGCGCCCGCTCGCGCCACACCAGCTCGACCCGGACCTCGGAGGCGACCCGTTCCTTCAGCCCGGCCGGGGTGTCACAGGCGATGACCTTGCCGCGGTCGAGGACGGCGACGCGGTCGAGGACCGTCTCGGCCTCGATGACGTTGTGGGTGACGAGCAGTACGGTCGCGCCGCGCTCGGCCCGGCGGCGGTCCACCGCGGCCCAGACGGCCCGCCGGGCCACCGGGTCCATGCCGGTGGTCGGCTCGTCCAGGACCAGGACGGGCCGGTCGCCGACGAGCGCGGCGGCGAAGCAGGCGAGCCGCCGTTGTCCGCCGGAGAGCTTCTTCAGGGGCCGCCCGGCGAGCGCGGTCAGCCCGAGCTCCTCCAGTACGGCGTCGCGCTCGGCGC
The DNA here is from genome assembly GCF_040629815.1 of Streptomyces sp. NPDC005878. Lineage (NCBI taxonomy): Bacteria > Bacillati > Actinomycetota > Actinomycetes > Kitasatosporales > Streptomycetaceae > Streptomyces > Streptomyces sp. NPDC005878. The sequence continues at coordinate 67,087 of NZ_JBEXWK010000007.1, read as the reverse complement.
GCGCGGCCCGGGCGGGGAGGCCGCGCAGCCGTCCGGTGGTCTCGGCGGCGAGCGCCACGGTGAGCTCGTCCAGGGCGGTGGACTCCTGGCCGAGGTAGCCGATCAGGCGGGCGGCCCGCTCGGGGTGGCGCACCAGGTCGTGCCCGAGGACGTCGACGCTGCCGGAGTCCGGCCGCATCAGCCCGGTGAGCTGGCGCACGAGGGTCGACTTGCCCGCGCCGTTGGGCCCGAGCAGACCGAAGATCTCGCCGCGTCCCACGTCGAGGTCGATCCCGTCGGTGGCCCTGATCTCGGGCGTACCGGCCGAGCCGCGCCGTCCGCGCGCGGCGGGGTACGTCTTGGTGAGGCCCCGCACCGTGCAAACGGTGCCGGCCCGCGCCGCTGCTGTGCCGGTACTCACGGACAACGAGCCTACGGGGTCGGCCGGGCCGCGCTGTCCCCGGACCCCCGTTTGGTTCCGTTCACCGAACGACCGCGCGGGCACGGAGCCGCCCCAAAGCCGCCTCAGTCCCCGACCGGGGTCCGCTCGGCCGCCGCCCTGACGTCGATCTCCCGCCAGAACCCGGCCCGGATCGCGTACCGGTCGTGCTCGTCGATCTGGTCGTCCTTGTGGGCGAGCAGCCCGAACCGGGCCGCGTACCGCAGCAGTTCGCCGTCGATGCGGTGCGGGATGCGCGGGTACATCGTGGACAGCTTCTGTACGTGGGTGGTCTCCGGCAGCCGCTCCATCCAGCGGCGCGCGAAGACCTGCCCCACCTCGTACGGGTCGCCGCCGACGGTGGTGATGTCCTCCTCGCGGTCCGCCCAGCGCTGCTCGGCGCTGGTCAGCTGGGCGAGGGTGGGCAGTGAGGCGGTCTCCGGGGACTCGCCGAGCGTGGCTCCGGGGCGCTCCACCCACCCTTTGTCGGAGGACCAGCGCAGGGTCGCGTGCGCGGTGTGCGGCGCGGGGGCCTGGGTGCCGGGCGCGCGCAGGGCCGCCAGGTCCTTGGGGGTGGGCACGCCCTTGACCGCGGTGCCGGGCGCGGGGGCGACCGCGGTGCCGTTGCCGACGGCCGCGGGCGGCTGGGCGGTCCCGTTGCGTACGGCCGCGGCCTGGGCGGCCTCGGCGGCCCGCTCGGCGGAGGCGGCGAGCGCCGACTCGGGCAGCGGCGCGGAGAGGATGGCGGCGATCTCCGGGCGGGGGGCGGCGGCCGGGGCGTACATGGTGCTGAGTTCCTTCACCCGGACCGCCTGGGTGATCCACTTCCGGTCGAGGACCCGTCGCTCGTCGGCCTCGGCCACCAGGTCCTCGGACTGGTTGTAGTCGCCGTCGGCGGCCTGGACGGCCCACAGGTGCACGGCGACCCCGTGCTCCTTGGCCGACATGAGCCCCGGCAGCAGATCGCCGTCCCCGGTCACCAGAACCACATCGGAACAAGCGCGGTTTCTGGCCAACTCGGTGAGTTCGGCGTGCATCGCGGCGTCGACGCCCTTCTGGGCCCACCGCCCGTCGCTGCGGGTCAGCGCCCCCAGGCGGACCGTCACCCGGGACATCACCCGCAGCCTGCGGTGTTCGGGCTGGGGCACCCGGTCGGGGGCGCCGTCGAACCAGTAGATCCGCAGCAGCGGCTGCTCGGTGTCGGCCTCCGCCCGCTCGCGCAGCGCCTGGATCAGGGCGGCGTGGTCGACGGTGATCCGTGAACGGGCAGGCTCTCCGGCCAGAAGGCTCGCGGCCGCGCCCAGCAAGTAACCCGCATCCACAAGGACGACGCAGCGGTCCACGCGTTCCACCCTCTTTCAGAACCTTGAAAATCAAAAGATCAGAGGCAAAGGAGATCAGGGAGATAAGAGTGCAGGAGATCGAGAGATCAGGGAACGTACTTCGGGTTTCCTTCGAGTCTGCCCGACCCGGCGGGGGTTGACGGCCGGAACTCGATCATCGGCGTGGCGAACCCGCGTCTACGCAGCCGTTACGGAGGATTACGCACGGTAATCGTCTGGAATGCGTTCTTTGTCGGGGTGTGTGAGTCTGACAGCGGCCCTGGACCCTAGTCCCCCCAGGAGGCATCACCATGGCCAAGAACAAGTCCGGCCGTAAGCAGCAGCCCGCCTCGCAGGCCGAGCGCGGTCAGCAGGAGGCCCAGAAGTCGTCGATGGAGGCGCAGGCGCTGTCCCAGCCCCAGGCGCAGGGCAGCCCGGCGGATGTTGCCCGTAAGCACCAGCGTCGCTTCGGCCACAACTGATAATTCCCCGCACAGCAGACACCGTGAATACGGAAGGGGCGCGCCCTATTGGACGCGCCCCTTCCGCAGGGAATTAACCGCTCGCCGGAGCTCAGCCCGCCAGACAGGACGGGCCGAGCAGCACCTTGAGATCTCCGAAGAGCGCCGGGTCGGGCTGGACCCGGTGGCGGTCGAGCCGCAGCACCGTGGTCTTGCGCGGCCCCTGGAGTTTGATGCGCACCTCGGTGTTGCCCTTGTGATGGCCGAGAATCTCCCCCAGCCGGCTGATCATCGGCGGCGTCACCTTCACCGTCGGGATGGTCAGCACCACCGGCGCGTTGGTCCCCGCCGACGACAGGTCCGGCACCATCAGCTCCATCGCGACCAGGCGCGGGATGTCCTCGCGCTTGTCGAGCCGGCCCTTGACGAAGACCACCGCGTCCTCGACGAGCTGGGTGGAGACCAGCTGGTAGGTCGCCGGGAAGAACATGCACTCGATGGAGCCGGCCAGGTCCTCGACGGTGGCGATCGCCCAGGCGTTGCCCTGCTTGGTCATCTTGCGCTGGAGGCCCGAGATGATGCCGCCGATGGTCACCACCGCGCCGTCCGCGTGCTCACCTCCGGTGAGCTGCTGGATGGAGGCGTCGCTCTTGTCGGAGAGCACGTGCTCCAGACCGAAGAGCGGGTGGTCCGACACATACAGGCCGAGCATCTCCCGCTCCTGGGCGAGCAGATAGGACTTCTCCCACTCCACGTCGGAGAACTCCACGTCCAGGCCGAAGCCCGGCTCGTCGGAGGCGTCGTCGCCCATCCCGCCGAAGAGGTCGAACTGGCCCTCGGCCTCCTTGCGCTTGACCTGCACCACGTTGTCGATCATCGGCTCGAACTGCGCGGTGAGGCCCTTGCGGGTGTGCTTCATCTCGTCGAAGGCGCCGGCCTTGATCAGCGACTCGACGGTCCGCTTGTTGCAGACGACCGCCTCGACCTTGTCGAGGAAGTCGGGGAAGGAGGTGTACTTCCCCTTCGCCTTGCGGGACTTGATGATCGAGTCCACCACGTTCTGACCGACGTTGCGCACGGCGGTCAGACCGAACAGGATCACGTCGTCGCCCTGCGCCGAGAAGTTGGACTCGGACTCGTTGACGTTGGGCGGCAGCACCTTGATGCCCATGCGGCGGCACTCGTTGAGGTAGACCGCGGACTTGTCCTTGTCGTCCTTGACCGAGGTCAGCAGGGCCGCCATGTACTCGGCGGGGTGGTTCGCCTTCAGATAGGCGGTCCAGTACGACACCAGGCCGTACGCGGCGGAGTGCGCCTTGTTGAACGCGTATCCGGCGAAGGGGACCAGGACGTCCCAGAGCTTCTGGATGGCCTCGTCGCTGTAGCCGTTCTTCTTGGCACCGGCCTGGAAGATCGTGAAGTTCTTCGCCAGCTCGTCGGGCTTCTTCTTGCCCATGACGCGGCGCAGGATGTCGGCCTCGCCCAGCGAGTACCCGGCGATGATCTGGGCGGCCTTCTGCACCTGCTCCTGGTACACGATCAGGCCGTAGGTGACGCCGAGGACCTCCTTGAGGGGCTCCTCCAGCTCCGGGTGGATCGGGGTGATCTCCTGCTGCTTGTTCTTGCGCAGCGCGTAGTTCGTGTGCGAGTTCATGCCCATCGGGCCCGGGCGGTAGAGCGCGGACACGGCGGAGATGTCTTCGAAGTTGTCGGGCTTCATCAGCCGCAGCAGGGACCGCATGGGGCCGCCGTCGAACTGGAAGACGCCGAGGGTCTCGCCGCGCTGGAGCAGTTCGAAGGTGGTGGCGTCGTCGAGCGGCAGCCCGAGGAGATCGATGTCGATCCCCTTGTTGGACTTCACCATCTTGACGGCGTCGTCCATGATCGTCAGGTTGCGCAGACCGAGGAAGTCCATCTTCAGCAGGCCGAGCGACTCGCAGCTCGGGTAGTCCCACTGCGTGATGGTCACGCCGTCGGTGTGGCGCACCCAGAGGGGGGCGTGGTCGACGATCGGCTCGCTGGACATGATCACGCCGGCGGCGTGCACACCCATCTGCCGGACCAGGCCCTCGACGCCCTTGGCGGTGTCGATGACCTTCTTCACGTCCGGCTCGTTCTCGTACATCGAGCGGATCTCGCCGGCCTCGCTGTAGCGCGGGTGCTTGGGGTCGGTGATGCCGTTGAGGTCGATGCCCTTGCCCAGGACGTCGGCGGGCATCGCCTTGGTGAGGCGGTCGCCCATTGCGTACGGGTAGCCGAGGACGCGCGCGGAGTCCTTGATCGCGTTCTTGGCCTTGATCTTTCCGTAGGTACCGATCATGGCGACCTTGTCGGCGCCGTACTTCTCGGTCACGTACCGGATCACCTCGACGCGCCTGCGCTCGTCGAAGTCGATGTCGACATCGGGCATCGAGACGCGCTCGGGGTTGAGGAACCGCTCGAAGATCAGACCGTGCGGGATCGGGTCGAGGTCGGTGATGCCCATCGCGTACGCCACGATCGAGCCGGCCGCGGAGCCGCGGCCGGGGCCGACCGCGATGCCCTGCTTCTTCGCCCACATGATGAAGTCGGCGACCACGAGGAAGTAGCCGGGGAAGCCCATCGAGATGATGGTGTCCATCTCGTACTCCGCCTGCTTCATGCGGTCCTCCGGGATGCCTCCCGGGAAGCGGCGGTGCAGACCCCGCATGGTCTCCTCGCGGAACCAGGTGACCTCGGTGTAGCCCTCGGGGATGTCGAACTTCGGCATGAGGTTCTTCGCCTCGAACATGCCGGTGACGTCGACCTGCTCGGCGACCAGGGCGGTGTTGGCGCAGCCCTGCTGCCAGGCGTCCGAGGCGTCGATCGCGTACATCTCGTCGGTCGACTTCAGGTAGTAGCCGGTGCCGTCGAACTTGAAGCGGTCGGGGTCGGAGAGGTTCTTGCCGGTCTGGATGCACAGCAGCGCGTCGTGCGCGGTGGCCTCGTGCGCGTACGTGTAGTGCGAGTCGTTGGTGACCAGGGGCGGGATGCCCAGCTCCTTGCCGATCTTCAGGAGGTCGTCGCGGACCCGGCGCTCGATGTCGATGCCGTGGTCCATCAGCTCCAGGAAGTACCGGTCCTTGCCGAAGATGTCCTGGTAGTCCGAGGCGGCCTGGCGGGCCTCCTCGTACTGCCCCAGGCGCAGCCGGGTCTGGAGCTCGCCGGAGGGGCAGCCGGTGGAGGCGATCAGGCCCTCCGACCACTGGGAGATGGTCTCCTTGTCCATCCGGGGCCACTTCTGGAGCCAGCCCTCGGCGTACGCGTCGGAGGAGAGGCGGAAGAGGTTGTGCAGGCCCGTCGCGTTCGCCGCCCAGATCGTCTTGTGGGTGTAACCACCCGAACCGGACACGTCGTCGCGCTTCTGGTGCGGCTGGCCCCACTGGATCTTGCGCTTGTTGCGGCGGGACTCGGGCGCCACGTACGCCTCGATGCCGATGATCGGCGTGACCCCCGCCTTCTTCGCCGAGTGGAAGAAGTCGTACGCCCCGTGCAGGTTGCCGTGGTCGGACATCGCGATGTGCGTCATGCCCATCTCGTTGCACGCGTCGAACATGTCCTTGAGCCGCGCGGCACCGTCCAGCAGCGAGTACTGGGTGTGTACGTGAAGGTGCGTGAACGGCGGCTTCGACACGGTGGGGGCCTCCAGGGCGGGGAGAGGGGGACAGCCCAGAAGTCTACGTCGGCCGACTGACAGCCGTGGGGGAACCGCCGCGGCACCCGGCGCCCCGGCGAAGGGAGGCGGCCGGACGGCGGGCGGGCACTCCGGGGTACGGTCACGCGTTGGAAGGGACGGAAGCACCCGTCCCATCCGTTGCGCATCTCTACCCGCACGTACGCACCAGGAGGCACCCGGCGATGTCGGTCCCGCAGCACACCGCCGATGAGCGCGGCGAGCAGATCCTCTCCGTCTTCGGCACCGCCTTCGGCGAGCTCCTGGCCGCCGACCCGGCCGCCTTCCGGGTCAAGTTCCGCAAGATGGCGGCCTCCGCGTTCGCCTTCTACCGGGGCACGGCCTGCCTGTTCTACGCGGACCTGGACGCGGAGACCGCCGGGCGCGGCGCCGGGGGCGTACACAGCGGGCCGTACCTGGACGAGCGGACCGGCCGGGTGTGGATCCACGGCGACCTGCACGCCGAGAACTTCGGTACGTACATGGACGCCAACGGCCGGCTGATCTTCAACGTGAACGACTTCGACGAGGCGTACGTGGGCCCCTTCACCTGGGACCTCCAGCGCTTCGCCGCCTCCCTGGCCCTGATCGGCCACGCCAAGGCGCTCAGCGACGACCAGATCACCGAGCTGGTGCGGATCTACGCCGGCGCCTACCGCGAGCGGATCCACGCGCTGGCCACCGGCGCCAAGGATGACGAGGCGCCCTCCTTCACGCTGGACACGGCCGAGGGGCCGCTGCTCGGCGCGCTGCGCTCGGCACGCGCGCGTACGCGTTTCTCGCTGCTCGACTCCATGACCGAGATCCGCGAGTACGAGCGCCGCTTCGCCGAGGGCGACGGCTCGATCGAGCTGGACGCGGCCACCCGCTACAAGGTCCTGGCCGCCTTCGACGGCTATCTGGAGACGCTGCCGGACTCCAGCCTGCTGCGCCCGGACTCCTACCGGGTCAAGGACGTGGTGGGGCGGCGCGGCATCGGGATCGGCTCGGCCGGTCTGCCCTCGTACAACATCCTTCTGGAGGGCCACAGCGACGCGCTGGAGAACGACGTCGTGATCTACATGAAGCAGGCCCAGACCCCGGCGGTCTCCCGCCATGTCACCGACCCGGCGGTGCGCGGCTACTTCCGGCACGAGGGCCACCGCACGGTGATCTCGCAGCGCGCCCTCCAGGCCGCCGCCGACCCGTGGCTGGGCTGGACCGAACTGGACGGGGCGGGCCAGCTCGTCGCCGAGGTGTCGCCGTACGCGGTGGACCTGGACTGGTCGGACATCGACGACCCGGAGGAGATAGCGGCGGTCGTCGCCGACCTCGGCCGCGCCACCGCGGCCATGCACGCGGCGGCCGACGACGAGAGCGGCCACTCGGAGCTGGTGCCGTTCTCCACCGAGCGGGCCATCGACGCGGCCATCGCGGCCGACGAGGAGGGCTTCGCGGGCCTGCTCGTGGAGTTCGCGCACGGCTACGGCGCGCGGGCGCGCGCGGACCACCAGATCTTCGTCGACCTGTTCCGTAACGGTCGGATCCCGGGTCTCGGGTCTCACTGAATTCTTAGGCTCCGCCGACAGCGGGCCGTGGCAGACTTCAGCACCGATGGACGTATCAGGGACCCGGCTCAGAGCGGCACGCGCGGCGCTTTTCACGGCGCTCGTCGTGGCGCTCTCCAGCGCGTCCCACGTCCTGCTCTCCCGCGTCCCGCTGCCGGCGGGGCTGGTCGCCGGCGCGGCCGGCGCCGTGTTCCTGATCGCGTACGCGCTGGCGGGCCGTGAGCGCGGCTTCTGGTCGATCGCCGGACTGCTGGTCCCGCTGGAGCTGGCCGCCGACACCGTCTTCTCGACCGGTCAGCACGTCTGCTACGGACCCTCCGGCGGCCCGGTCGCGGGCGCGCTGCGGTCGGTGGGCGTGGACGTGCTGTGCGGTGGGGGCGTGGGCGCCGAGCTGCCGGGCGTCGCCGGGTCCCGGGCGAGCGCGGCCGTGCTGCTCGGGGGGCCGGGACCGGCCGTGCCGTGGCTGCTGCTCGCCGCGCACCTGACGGTCGGGCTGCTGGCCGCGGCCTGGCTGCGGCGCGGCGAGGCCGCCCTCGCGCGCCTGGTGCGCACGGTCGGGGTGCTGGCGTTCCGGCCGCTGCTGCTGGCGGTCGCCGCGGTGGGCGGCGCGGTCCGTCCCGTACGGGCGCGGGTGCGGCCCGCGCGGCGCGCGGCCCCGCCCTCGCGCGCGCGGCTGCTCGTGCACTGCGTGGGCCGGCGGGGACCGCCCCGCGCCGCGCTGCTCCTGGCCGTCTGAGCGATGGCCCCGCCGTCCGAGCGACGGCCCGCCGAGCACGCCGCCCGGGCACCCGGGCCCCCAGCACTTCTCACCTGCCCCACCTGCCACACGGAGAAAACGATCATGAGCAAGCGCAACAGCCAGGCCAACAAGGCAGCCGCCCGTGAGCGGCTGCGACTGGAGCGCGAGCGCCAGGCCAAGAAGGACAAGGTGCGCCGCCAGGTGGTCGTGGCCGCCTCGATCGTCGGCGTCCTCGCGATAGCCGGCGGCATCGGCTACGCGGTCATGCAGGCCAACAAGCCCGGCGAGTGGGACGCGGCCAAGGACAAGACGCTGGTCAAGCCGGCCAACACCACGGGCGACGACGGCACCACCGTCGTCATCGGCAAGCCCACCGCCAAGAAGACCCTGGAGATGTACGAGGACCCGCGCTGCCCGGTCTGCTCGGTCTTCGAGCAGCAGGTCGGTGCCACGGTCAAGAAGGACGTCGACGCGGGCAAGTACAAGGTCCAGTTCATCGGCGCCACCTTCATCGACAACGGCAGCCCGGGCACCGGCTCCAAGAACGCGCTCAGCGCGCTGGGCGCCGCGCTCAACGTGAGCCCCGAGGCGTTCATGGAGTACAAGGCGCAGCTGTACTCGGCCAAGTGGCACCCGGCCGAGACCAGCGACAAGTTCGCCAAGGACGCCTACCTGCTCCAGGTCGCCGACAGCGTCCCGGCGCTCAAGGGCAACGCCAAGTTCCAGAAGGACGTGCAGGACGGCACGTTCGACAAGTGGGCGCTCACCATGTCGAAGAAGTTCGACGACAGCGGTGTGACCGCGACACCGACCCTGAAGATGGACGGCAAGAAGATCACCGGTGCGGGCAGCGACAACGCCCCCCAGGACCCGGCCGCGTTCACCGCCGCCATCGACAAGGCCCTGAAGGGCTGAGGCCCCTCCCGGGTCCCGCCGCGGCCCCCTGGCGCTGACGTACGCTCAGGTGGCCGCGGGCGGACGGGCGGACAAACATCTGTCGCGAGTCTGCCCGTTCGCTCTACCCATCAGTAAGGTGTCCGGCTGTGACCAGTCGATTCACCTCCTCAACTCCCACGCGCCGCACGGTCGTCAAGGCCGCCGCCGCCACCGCCGTCGTCGCCGCGCCCCTGGTGGCCGGCGCGACCGCCGCCGCCGCGGACTCCGCCGCGGCCCCCGCCTTCCTGCACGGCGTCGCCTCCGGCGATCCGCTGCCCGACGGCATCCTGCTGTGGACCCGGGTCACCCCCGCTCCCGACGCGATACCGGGCTCCGGCAAGGGCCCGGACACCGAAGTCACCTGGGAGATCGCCGAGGACAAGGGCTTCGCCCGGATCGTGGCCCGGGGCAGCACCACCGCCACCGCCGCCGCCGACCACACCGTCAAGGCCGATGTGCGCGGCCTGCGCCCGGCCACGGCGTACTGGTACCGGTTCGCGGCGGCCGGCGTCTCCTCCCCCAGCGGGCGCACGCTGACCGCCCCCGCCACGGACGCGGCCGCCGCCAACGTCCGCTTCGGCGTGGTCTCCTGCGCCAACTGGGAGTCGGGCTACTTCTCCCCCTACCGTCATCTCGCCGCGCGGGCCGACCTGGACGCGGTGCTGCACCTGGGCGACTACATCTACGAGTACGCCACGGGCGCCTATCCGGAGGCCAAGTACGTCGTACGGCAGCACGAGCCGGCCCACGAGATCCTGAACCTGTCCGACTACCGCACCCGGCACGGCAGGTACAAGACGGACGCCGACCTCCAGGCGATGCACCAGGCCCACCCGGTGATCGCGATCTGGGACGATCACGAGTTCGCCAACGACGCCTGGTCGGGCGGCGCCGAGAACCACACGCCCGGTACCGAGGGCGACTGGGCGGCGCGCGTGTCGGCCGCCAAGCAGGCCTACTTCGAGTGGATGCCGGTCCGCCCGTCCACCGCGGGCACCACCTACCGGCGCATCCGCTACGGCAAGCTGGCCGATCTGCACCTGCTCGACCTGCGCTCCTTCCGCTCCCAGCAGGCGAGCGTGGGCAGCGGCAAGGTGGACGACCCCGAGCGCACCATCACCGGCCGCGCCCAGCTGGACTGGCTCAAGTCGGGGCTCTCCTCCTCGGACGCCTCCTGGCAGCTGGTGGGCACCTCGGTGATGATCTCCCCGGTCGCCTTCGGCGCGCTGCCGGCCGAGCTGACCGCGCCGCTGGCGGAGTTGCTGGGCCTGCCCAAGGAGGGCATCGCCATCAACGTCGACCAGTGGGACGGCTACACGGACGACCGCCGCGAGCTCCTGGGCCACCTGGTCGACAACGGCATCAAGAACACCGTTTTCCTGACCGGCGACATCCACATGGCCTGGGCCAACGATGTCCCCATCAGGGCGGGCACCTACCCGCTGTCGAAGTCGGCGGGCACCGAGTTCGTGGTGACCTCGGTCACCTCCGACAACCTCGACGAGATGCTCCACGTCGCCCCGCACACCGTGTCGCTGGTCGCGGCGGCCGCCATCAAGGCCGCCAACCGCCATGTGAAGTGGGTCGACATGGACTCGCACGGCTACGGCGTGCTCGACGTCGACGCCCAGCGCTCGCAGATGGACTACTACGTGGTGTCCGACAAGCGCAGGCAGGACGCCACGGCGTCGTGGACCCGCTCGTACCGGACGCTCAACGGCAGCCAGAAGGCCGAGCGGGTCTACTCCCCGGTGGTCTGAGCCCGCGCGCTACAGCGACGCGAGGAAGGCGAGCGCGGTGGTCCAGCTCCGCTCGGCCGCCGCCTCGTCGTAGTCCGGCAGTTCGCGGTCGGTGTACAGGTGCCCGGCACCCGGGTATCTGTACACCTCCGCGTCGGCGCCGATCCTGCCCATGCGCAGGTACCACGTGTTCAGCCAGTCATGCGTCTCGAACGGGTCCGGGTCCGCCACGTGCAGCTGTACGGGCAGCTCGTCCACCGAGGCGTCGTCGGCGATGTCGGCGGTGCCGTGGAACAGGAGCAGGCCGCGGGCCTTCTCGTCGCCCAGCGCCAGGGTCTGTGCGAGCGAGCCGCCGAGCGAGAACCCGGCGTAGACCAGGCCCTCGTCGGAGTGCGGGGCGGCGGCCACGACCGCCCGCTTCAGCAGTTCGTCGTTGCCGATCCCGTCCCGGATCGTCATGCCCTCCTCCACCGTCCCGGCGGTGCGCCCGTCGTAGAGATCGGGCACGTGCACCAGGTGTCCGGCGGCGCGCAGCCGGTCGGCCGCCTCGTGCACGGCGGGCCGCAGGCCGTATGCCGAATGGAAAAGCATGATGTTCATGAACCCATGGTGCCAGTTACGGTCGGGGGCATGGAGAACGTACTGCGCCCGTTGATCGTCATCGGTGGCTCGGTCGTGCTCACGCTGGCCCTCGTGTGGCTGGCCGACCGACTGCTCCGCCAGACCGATGCCCGGCACAGCGAGACCCCGTTGTGGGGCCTGCTGCGCCGCTGCCGCCTTCCCTTGCAGGTCGTCGTCCTCACCGCCCTGCTGAGAGGGACCTACCTCCAGATCAAGTGGGCGCCCGTCCAGAAGCACCAGGCGGGCCTCGGCCAGACCCTCAGCCTCGTCCTCATCGGCGCGAGCGCCTGGCTGGTGGTGCGGATCGCCACGGCCGTCGTCGAGGCGTCGTACGCGCGTTACGCCGCCTCGGCGCACGACGCGGCACGGGTACGCCGGGTCCGTACGCAGGTGACGCTCATTCAGCGCGTGGTGACGGCCATCGTGGGCGTCGTCGCGGTCGCGGCGATGCTGCTGACCTTCCCGGCGATGCGGACGGCCGGGACCTCGATCCTCGCCTCCGCCGGCATCATCGGCATCGTGGCCGGTGTGGCCGCCCAGTCCACCCTCGGCAACCTCTTCGCCGGCCTTCAGATCGCGTTCGGCGACATGGTGCGCATAGGGGACACGGTCGTGGTGGACGGCGAGTGGGGCACGGTCGAGGAGATCACCCTGACCTTCCTGGCCGTCCGCACCTGGGACGAGCGCCGGCTGACCATGCCGGTCTCGTACTTCACCAGCAAGCCGTTCGAGAACTGGTCGCGCGGCGGGGTGCAGATGACCGGCACGGTCTTCCTCCACCTCGATCACGCGGCCCCGGTGGCGCTGATGCGCGAGAAGCTGACCGACATCCTCAAGGAGTGCCCGGCCTGGGACGGCCGTGAGGGCGACCTCGCCGTCACCGACACCACCCCGTCCACGATCGTGGTGCGCGCCACGGTCACCGCGAAGGACGCGAGCGACCTCTGGACGGTCCGCTGCGCGGTCCGCGAGGAGATGGTGGCCTGGCTCCACGACCGCCACCCCGAGTCGCTGCCGCGCATCAACACCGACCGGATATGACCGCCGGGCGGGGGGCCCGCGCCCCCCGCCCCCTCACTTCAGACTGCGCACGTCCAGCTGGCGCAGCACCCGGTCCACGATCTCGGGGTCGGCGCCGGGCTCGCTGCGCGCGGCCAGGACCTCGTGCCGGGCGGCCGACATCATCTCGCGCTGGATCCGCTGGATGGTCCGCAGCCGCTCGACCCGCTTCGCGTACGCCTCGCGCCGCTCCTCGTCGACCATGTCCGGGCTGAGCCGCGCCCCCACGTCGTACGCACGCCGCACGAGCTGCTCCATGACCTCCTCGGGCAGCTCCTCCACGTCCTCGATCTCCCGCAGCCGCCGCTTGGCCGCCTTGGCCGCGCGGACCGCGAGCTCGCGCTCCAGCGCCCGCTCGGCGTCGGTGTCGGCCTGGACGCCGAGCCGGCGCACCAGGGACGGCAGGGTGAGCCCCTGGACCACCAGCGTCGCCATGATCACGCAGAAGGCGATGAAGACGATCTCGTCGCGGGCGGGGAAGGCCGAGCCGTTCTCGGTCGTGAACGGGATGGCGAGCGCGAGCGCGACGGAGGCCACCCCGCGCATCCCCGCCCACCACATGATGATCGTCTCCCGCCAGGTGGTGGGGATCTCCTCGTCGTAGTCCCGCAGCGTGTGCAGTCGCTTGGCGAGCCAGGTGGCGGGCAGCAGCCACAGCAGCCGTACGCCGACGACGACCCCGACGACCACCGCGCCCCAGCCCGCCATCTCCCCCAGGCGGCCGGTGGCGGTGCCGAACACGTTGTGCAGTTCGAGCCCGATGAGCCCGAACGCGATCCCCGTCACCAGGGTGTCGACGACCTGCCAGAACGTGGCTCCGGCGAGGCGCCCCTGGACGTCGTCGGCGTCCACCGCGTGCTCGGCGAGGAACAGCGCGAGGGTGAGGACCGCGAGCACCCCGGAGCCGCCGAACTCCTCGGCCAGCACATAGCCGACGAACGGCACGAGGAGGGTGAGGCCGATCTGGAGGGTGGCGTCGTCGAGCAGCCCCATCAGCTTGTTGGCCGTCCAGCCCAGGACCAGGCCGACCACGACCGCCACCACGGCGGAGAGCACCAGCTTGCCCACCGCGTCCGGCCAGGAGAAGTCGCCGCTGACGGCCGCGGCGATCGCCACGTGGTAGAGCACGATCGCGGTGACGTCGTTGAAGAGCCCCTCGCCCTCCAGGATCGACACCAGCCGCCGCGGCAGCCCGAGCGAGCCCGCGACCGCGGTGGCGGCGACCGGGTCGGGCGGCGCCACCAGGGCGCCCAGCGCGACGGCGGCGGCGAGCGGCAGCCCCGGCACGATGGCGTGCGCCACGGCCGCCACGGCGGCCGTCGTGACGAACACCAGGGCCACCGCGAGCAGCAGGATCGGCCGGACGTTGGCGGCGAACTGCCGCCAGGAGGTGCGCTGGACCGAGGCGTACAGCAGCGGCGGCAGCACGAGCGGAAGGATGAAGTCCGGCGGTACGTCGACGTTCGGGACGAACGGCAGCAGGGCGAGGACACCGCCGAGGAGCGTCATCAGGACCGGCGCGGGAAGCCCCAGCCGGTTCCCGACCGGAACCGTGACCACGGCTCCGAGCAGGAGCACGAACATCAGGGCGAGCTGGTCCACGAAGGCCCTCCGGCGGCGAGGCGATCAAGAACCTCCAGCCTGCCACGCGGCCCCCGCCGGGGCGTCGACCCGCGGGCCGTGCGTGGCCGATCGCACAGCTCGCCGGGTCCTGGACGCCTACGGGAGCGTCATTCGCTCTCCGCCCGGATCACGTCCAGCGCGTGCTGGAGGTCGGCCGGGTAGTCGCTCGCGAACTCGACCCAGCCGCCGTCCGAAGGGTGCTCGAAGCCGAGCCGCACCGCGTGCAGCCACTGCCGGGTCAGGCCGAGCCGCTTGGCGATCGTGGGGTCCGCGCCGTACGTCAGGTCGCCGACGCACGGGTGGCGGTGGGCGGACATGTGCACCCGGATCTGGTGCGTACGCCCCGTCTCCAGCTTGATGTCGAGCAGCGACGCGGCCCGGAACGCCTCGATCAGGTCGTAGTGCGTCACCGACGGCTTGCCCTCGGCCGTGACCGCCCACTTGTAGTCGTGGTTGGGGTGGCGGCCGATGGGCGCGTCGATCGTGCCGCTCATCGGGTCCGGGTGGCCCTGCACCAGCGCGTGGTAGCGCTTGTCCACGACGCGGTCGTGGAACTGGCGCTTCAGATACGTGTACGCCCGCTCGGACTTGGCGACGACCATCAGCCCCGAGGTGCCGACGTCGAGCCGGTGGACGATGCCCTGGCGCTCGGCGGCGCCGGAGGTGGAGATCCGGTACCCGGCCGCCGCGAGGCCGCCGATGACCGTCGTCCCCGTCCAGCCCGGGCTCGGGTGGGCGGCCACGCCGACCGGCTTCACGATGACGACGATGTCGTCGTCGTCGTGCACGATCTCCATGCCCTCGACCGGTTCGGCCACGATCTGCACCGGCGCGGGCGCCTGGGGCATCTCGACCTCCAGCCACGCACCCCCGTGGACCCGCTCGGACTTGCCCACCACCGAGCCGTCGACCTGGACCTTCCCCGCCGCGGCGAGCTCGGCCGCCTTCGTCCGGGAGAACCCGAACATGCGGGAGATGGCGGCGTCGACGCGCTCGCCCTCCAGGCCGTCGGGAACGGGCAGGGTGCGGATCTCGGGAAACGTACTCACCCGTCGAGTATGCCTTGCCCCACCGACATCCCCGTCCGCACGAGGACCGGGATCAGTCCTTGTGGACCGTTCCGTCCGGGTCCAGGCCCCGGAACGAGAGGATCACGATCAGGAAGCCGCCGCAGACGATCGCGGAGTCGGCCAGGTTGAAGACGGCGAAGTGGGCGGGCGCGATGAAGTCGACGACCGCGCCCTCGAAGACGCCGGGGGACCGGAAGATCCGGTCGGTCAGGTTGCCGAGCGCGCCGCCGAGCAGCAGACCGAGCGCGATCGCCCAGGGCAGGCTGTAGAGCTTGCGGGCCAGCCGGACGATCACCGCGATCACCGTCGCCGCGATCACCGTGAAGATCACGGTGAAGGCCTCGCCCATGCCGAACGCGGCACCCGGGTTGCGGATCGCCTCCAGCTTCAGCAGGTCGCCCACGACGTCGATCGGCTCGTGGTGCTCCAGCCTGGCCACCACGAGCATCTTGCTGCCGAGGTCGAGCAGGTACGCGAAGAGCGCCACCGCGAACAGGACGGCGATCCTGCGCCCGCCCGCGGGCCGCTCGTCGGGAGCCGCGGCCCCCTCGGGCCCTTCTACGTCCGGCGTACCGATGATGCGCTCCGCCTCTGCCACGTGAGTCCCTCAACCCTAGGTACCTGACTGAGGACGAGCGTACGACACGTGCGTACGGACTCAGCCCCGGCGTTCCTGCTTCTGCTTGTCCTCCACGCAGAGGGTCGCGCGCGGGAAGGCCTGCATCCGCGCCTTGCCGATGGGATTGCCGCAGATCTCGCAGTAGCCGTACGTACCGGCGTCGAGCCGTTCCAGCGCCCGCTCGGTCTGCTCCAGCATCTCGCGCGCGTTGGCGGCGAGGGCCATCTCGTGCTCGCGGGTGATGTTCTTGGTCCCGGTGTCGGCGTCGTCGTCGCCCGCGCCGTCCCCGGAGTCCCGCATCAGCCCGCTCAGGGCGGCCTCGGAGGCCTCCAGCTCGGCCCGCAGCCGCAGGACCTCGCCGGTCAGCTCGGTACGCGCCTCGCCGACCTCCTCGGGCGTCCAGGGGTCCTCCCCGGGCCGCACCGGCAGCTCGCCGGGCACCCCGGCGACCACCGCGCGGGCCTTCGGCACGGCCGACGCCGCCG
Organism: Streptomyces sp. NPDC005878; assembly: GCF_040629815.1. Lineage (NCBI taxonomy): Bacteria > Bacillati > Actinomycetota > Actinomycetes > Kitasatosporales > Streptomycetaceae > Streptomyces > Streptomyces sp. NPDC005878. Next base: position 50,757 of record NZ_JBEXWK010000007.1, on the reverse strand, counting down.
TGGACTTCCTGGCCGCGGCCTCGCCGGCCGTGTTCTTGGCAACCACCTTCTCGGTTCCCCTCTGCTCCGCGGCCTCGGCCGCCCCCTGGGCCGCCGTGGCGGCCGTCTTCGCTGCCCCGACGGCAGCCTTGTCCGCTGACGCGGTCTTGGTGGCGCCGACCTTCTTGGCCGACGCCGTCTCCTTGGCGGCGGTCTTCTTGGCCGACGCGGTCTTCTTGGCGGCAGCCTTCTTGGCGGTCTCCGTCTTCTCGACGCCAGTCCTGTCGGCCGACGCGGTCTTCGTAGCGGCGGTCTTCTGGGCCGACGCCGTCTTCTTGGTGGCAGCCTTCTTGGCCCGGGCCGTGTTGTCGACGGCGGCTTTCTCGGCCACGGGATTCTCGGCCACGGCTTTCTTCACCGCGGCCCTCTCGGCAGGGGCCTCCTCGGCTGCGGCTTTCTTGGCGGGAGCCCTCTTGGCCGAAGCCTTCTTGGCGGTGGTCTTTTTGGCCGCGGCCTTCTTGGCCGGAGCCTCCTTGGGCGCCACCCTCTTGGCCGCCGCCTTCTTCGTACCGGTCTCATCGGCCACGGCCTTCTTGGCAGCCGTCTTCTTGGCAGCCGCCTTCTTGGCCGCTGCCTTCCCCGCCGGGGCCTTCTTCGGGGCCGCCTCCTTCTTGGCCGCGGTCTTCCTCCCGGCCGCCGCCGTCTTCCCGGACGCAGCCTTCTTCCCGGACGCGGACGCACTCTCCGTGGCCGCGGCCACCACGGCGTCCTCGGACGCCAACGCGGTCTTCCCTGCCACCATGGCCGCGGCCCCTTCACATATTGTGATCTTGCTCGCGCATCGTGCTGGGACGATAAATCGACCCCAGGCCCGCGGCAACGGGGCACGCCGCCGGTCCGCCCCCGCCCGACGTGCCCGGAGAGGAACCTGCATCCGTTGTGCCCAGCTCTCCGGCCCGTAATCCGCCACACGGGCGGCACCGGACCCCGCCCGGCCACGTATGCCCATTCGGGTCATCGCCGGGTCGTCCACGCGCGCGTGGCGGCCCGGACGCGGCCCCGCCGGATATCCGGTCGGCCGCTGTCGGTGCGGGCCCTTACACTGGGCGCAGCGAGAGGCGTGAATGGGACGAGTAGCGTCGTACGCAGCCAAGAGCGATCCGGGGACGGTGGGAGCCCGGAGGCGAGCGCGATGTGAAGATCACCCCGGAGCCGCCGGAAGAAAGCACCCCCGGGTGCGAGTAGAACCGGCTTCGCGACCCCAATGAGGGGGCGGTGTCCCGTACACCGCCAAGGAGGGTGGTACCGCGGGAGCGCGGGGCCGTAGGACGGCCGCAGCTCTCGTCCCTCCGACGGAAACGTACGACGATCCGCCGGAGGATGAACGGATGTCGCAGTACCGCCAGGTGCCCGCCCAGGTCGACCTTCCCGCGCTGGAGCACGCCGTGCTCGACTTCTGGCGCGAGGCCAAGGTCTTCGCCAAGAGTCTTGAGCAGTCCGAGGGCCGCCCCGAGTGGGTGTTCTACGAAGGCCCGCCGACCGCCAACGGCATGCCCGGAGCCCACCACATCGAGGCCCGCGTCTTCAAGGACGTCTTCCCCCGCTTCCGGACCATGCAGGGCTACCACGTGGCCCGCAAGGCCGGCTGGGACTGCCACGGCCTGCCGGTCGAGCTCGCCGTCGAGAAGGAGCTCGGCTTCAACGGCAAGAAGGACATCGAGGCGTACGGCATCGCCGAGTTCAACGCCAAGTGCCGCGAGTCGGTGACCCGCCACACGGACGCCTTCGCCGAGCTCACGACCCGGATGGGCTACTGGGTCGACCTGGACGACGCCTACCGCACGATGGACCCCGAGTACGTGGAGTCCGTCTGGTGGTCCCTGAAGGAGATCTTCAACAAGGGCCTGCTCACCCAGGACCACCGCGTCGCCCCCTGGTGCCCCCGCTGCGGCACCGGCCTGTCCGACCACGAGCTGGCGCAGGGGTACGAGACGGTCGTCGACCCCTCGGTCTTCGTCCGCTTCCCGCTGACCGGCGGCCCCCTCGCGGGCGAGGCGGCGCTCCTGGTGTGGACGACCACGCCGTGGACGCTGGTCTCCAACACCGCCGTGGCGGCCCACCCCGAGGTCACCTATGTGGTGGCCACCAACGGTGACGAGAAGCTGGTCGTCGCCCAGCCGCTGCTGGAGAAGGCGCTCGGCGAGGGCTGGGAGGCCACCGGGCAGACCTTCACGGGCGCCGAGATGGAGCGCTGGACCTACCAGCGCCCCTTCGAGCTCATCGAGTTCCCCGAGCCCGCGCACTACGTGGTGAACGCCGAGTACGTGACGACCGAGGACGGTACGGGCCTGGTCCACCAGTCCCCCGCCTTCGGCGCCGACGACCTCCTGGTCTGCAAGGCGTACGGCCTGCCGGTGGTGAACCCGGTCCGCCCCGACGGCACCTTCGAGGAGGAGGTCCCGCTGGTCGGCGGCGTCTTCTTCAAGAAGGCCGACGAGAAGCTGACCGCGGACCTGGCCGAGCGCGGCCTGCTCTTCCGCCACGTCCCGTACGAGCACAGCTACCCGCACTGCTGGCGCTGCCACACCGCGCTGCTCTACTACGCGCAGCCGTCGTGGTACATCCGCACCACCGCCGTCAAGGACGCGATGCTGCGGGAGAACGAGAAGACCAACTGGTTCCCGGACTCCGTCAAGCAGGGCCGCTTCGGCGACTGGCTGAACAACAACATCGACTGGGCGCTCTCCCGCAACCGCTACTGGGGCACCCCGCTTCCGATCTGGCGCTGCGAGGACGACCACCTGACCTGCGTCGGCTCGCGCGCCGAGCTGAGCGAGCTGTCCGGCACCGACCAGAGCGCGCTCGACCCGCACCGCCCGTTCATCGACGACATCACCTTCACCTGCACGGCCGAGGGCTGCTCGCACACGGCGGTCCGCGTCCCCGAGGTGATCGACGCCTGGTACGACTCGGGCTCGATGCCGTTCGCGCAGTGGGGCTACCCGTACAAGAACAAGGAACTGTTCGAGAGCCGCTACCCGGCGCAGTTCATCAGCGAGGCCATCGACCAGACCCGCGGCTGGTTCTACACGCTGATGGCGGTCGGCACGCTGGTCTTCGACAAGTCGTCGTACGAGAACGTGGTCTGCCTGGGCCACATCCTCGCCGAGGACGGCCGCAAGATGTCCAAGCACCTGGGCAACATCCTCCAGCCCATCCCGCTCATGGACCAGCACGGCGCGGACGCGGTGCGCTGGTTCATGGCGGCCGGCGGCTCCCCGTGGGCCGCGCGCCGCGTGGGCCACGGCACCATCCAGGAGGTCGTCCGCAAGACGCTCCTCACGTACTGGAACACGGTGGCCTTCCAGGCGCTGTACGCGCGCACGTCCGACTGGGCGCCCAGCGCGGCCGACCCGGCCCCGGCGGAGCGCACGGTCCTGGACCGCTGGCTGCTGAGCGAGCTGAACACGCTGGTCGAGCAGGTGACGCAGGCGCTGGAGGCGTACGACACGCAGCGCGCCGGCAAGCTGCTCTCCTCCTTCGTGGACGATCTGTCCAACTGGTACGTGCGCCGTTCGCGGCGCCGGTTCTGGCAGGGCGACAAGGCGGCGCTGCGCACGCTGCACGACGTGGTGGAGACGGTGACGCGGCTGCTGGCCCCGCTCACGCCGTTCATCACCGAGCGGGTGTGGCAGGACATGGTGGTGCCGGTGACGCCGGACGCCCCGGAGTCCGTACACCTCTCGTCCTGGCCGAAGGCGGACCCGTCGGCGATCGACGCGACGCTCTCGCAGCAGATGCTGCTGGTGCGGCGCCTGGTGGAGCTGGGCCGCGCCACGCGCGCGGAGTCGGGCGTCAAGACGCGCCAGCCGCTCTCGCGCGCGCTGGTGGCCGTGGCGGGCTTCGAGTCCCTCTCGCCGGAGCTGCACGCGCAGATCACGGAGGAGCTGAACGTCTCGTCCCTCGCGTCGCTCTCCGAGGTCGGCGGCTCGCTGGTCGACACCACGGCCAAGGCGAACTTCCGTGCCCTGGGCAAGCGGTTCGGCAAGGGCGTCCAGGACGTGGCCAAGGCGGTCGCGGCGGCGGACGCCGCGGCGCTGTCGGCGTCCCTGCGGGACACCGGGGAGGCGTCGGTGGAGGTGGGCGGCGAGCAGGTGGTGCTGGCCCCCGACGAGGTGATCATCACCGAGACGCCGCGTGAGGGCTGGTCGGTGGCGTCCGACTCGGGCGCGACGGTCGCCCTCGACCTGGAGATCACCCCGGAGCTGCGGCTGGCGGGCCTGGCCCGGGACGCGATCCGGCTGATCCAGGAGGCGCGCAAGAACAGCGGGCTGGATGTGGCGGACCGGATCGCGGTGCGGTGGGAGTCCTCGGACGCGGAGGTCGTCTCGGCGCTGAGCGCGCATGCGGGGCTGATCGCGGAGGAGGTCCTGGCGACGGAGTACGCGGCCGGGGCTGCGGACGACACGTACGGCGCCCCGTTCACGGACGAGGCCCTGTCCCTGACGTTCCGCCTCCGCAAGGCGTAACGCCGCCACAGGAGCCCGCGCCCGCTCAGGGCGTAGCGCCGCCGCGGGGCCCGCGCCCGCTCAGGGCGTAGCGCCGCCGCGGGAGCCCGCGCGCCCGCAGGCGTAACGCTCTCGCCCGGGCCCGCGCCCCCGCAGGGTGCAACGCTCCCGCCCGAGCCCACAGCGGCCCGTCCCCCCTGCCGGGGGGGCGGGCCGCTTTGCTTTCCCCCACCCCACCCCTTCCCGAAAGCCTCCGGCGGGTGGGGCGGGGTGCGGTGAGGTGCGGTGAGGTGCGGTGAGGTGCGGTGCGCTGTCGGGTGCGGTGCGCTGTCGGGTGCGGTGCGCTGTCGGGTGCGGCTGAGTGGGGGTTGCTCGCGCAGTTCCCCGCGCCCCTAGGGGGTTCCCCGTCGCCGGGAAACATGGCTCGGCCCTGGTTGCCAGGGGCGCGGGGAACTGCGCGACCAGCCACCCACGGTCCGCAGAGGAAGACGGCAGGCGGGAGCCGGGGGGCGCAACCCACCGGGGTCGCAGCGCAACCCACCGGGCGCGCAGGGCCGCCGGCCCCGGACAGGGGCCCCGGGGGCGTAGTCCAGGCAAGACCCACCCACCCCCGGGGCTGGGGGAGGAGTCGGGACCGGGCGTCCCGTAGGGCGCGAAAAGGGCCGGGCCCCCGGATGAATCCGGGGGCCCGGCCCTCAGCCTGCCGAAGGCTACGCGTGGGTCACACGCGACCCGCCCGTCAGTTGTCGTCCTCGTCGATCAGGAAGCCCCGCATCGGGGACGGAGCCTGCTGCATCGGCGACGGGCCCTGCGGCCGCACGGGCGCCATCGGCTGCGTCATCGCGGGCGACATCTGCTGCTGCCCGCCGTACGAGGGCGCGCCACCCATGGACGGCTGGCCGCCCATCGTGTGGCCCATCGACCCGGCACCGGCCGACGCCATCGACCCGCTCATCTGCGGAGCCGGCGGCAGCGACGCGGTCGCCGGGGTGCGCGGCGGAGCCAGCGAGTCGTCCGCCTGGGTCTCCAGCTGGCGCAGCTGCGACTCCAGGTAGGACTTCAGGCGCGTACGGTACTCGCGCTCGAAGCCGCGCAGGTCCTCGACCTTGCGCTCCAGGGTCGCGCGGGCCGACTCCAGCGAGCCCATCGCGACGCGGTGCTTCTCCTGCGCGTCCCGCTCCAGCGCGTCCGCCTTGGCGCGGGCGTCCCGCTCCAGGCCCTCGGCGCGCGACCGGGCCTCGCCGACGATCTTGTTGGCCTCGGAGCGGGCCTCCGCGATCGCCTGGTCGGCGGTCTGCTGGGCCAGCGACAGGACACGCGCGGCGCTGTCGCCGCCGGGGCCCTGGCCGGGCTGCGACATCTGCGGACCGTGGCCGCCCATGGGGCCGCCCATCGGCTGGCCCATGGGGCCCTGGCCGAGCTGGTTCTGGCCCATCGGACCCTGGCCCATGGGACCCTGCCCCATCGGACCCTGGCCGAGCTGGTTCTGGCCCATCTGGTTCTGGCCCATCGGACCCTGACCCATGGGGCCCTGACCCATCTGGTTCTGACCCATCGGACCCTGACCCATGGGACCCTGGCCGTGCTGGCCCTGCGGACCGTGTCCACCGGGGCCGGCGGGCAGCTGCGGGGCGCCGCTCGGCAGCTGGGGCGGGCCGCCCATCTGCTGCTGCTGCACCTGCGGAGGTCCGGATATGGCGGCGGGCACGGGCGCACCCGGACCGCGCTGGTCCTGCGGCTCCGGCTTGCGCATACCCTGCTGCTGCTGGTTCTGCGCGGCGGCACGCGTCGCGGCGGCCAGCTTGGCGCGCAGGTCCTCGTTCTCGCGAAGCAGGCGGGTCAGTTCGGCTTCGACCTCGTCCAGGAAGGCATCGACCTCGTCCTCGTCGTAGCCTTCTCGGAGCCGGACGGTCGTGAACTGCTTGTTCCGCACGTCCTCAGGGGTCAGCGGCATCTCTTCTTCACCTCTACGTAGTCGTCGGCAGTCGGCAGGACCGTGTCGCTCACATCTATCTCCCCACGCTGGTGACGATGGAGATCAGGATGTACACGATGATCATCAGAACGAAGAAGGACAGGTCGAGTGCCACGCCCCCGAGACGCAGCGGCGGAATGAACCGCCGCAGAAGCTTGAGCGGTGGATCGGTGACAGTGTAGGTGGCCTCAAGAACGACCACCATCGGCTTGCCAGGTTCCCATGAACGTGCGAACTGCAAGACGTAGTCCATGACGAGCCGGAAGATCAGCACGATGAGGAAGCACATCAGCGCGATGTAGACCACATCCAGTGCGACGCCCATCTCGCGCTTCCCTCTCCCCTTGCTCTCTGTGCCCCCGGCCCCGTGGCCGGATCGTTCCCGGTGTCGTGTCTCAGCTCTGGTTGAAGAAACCGCCCTCTGCGATACGGGCCTTGTCCTCCGCCGTGACATCGACGTTAGCAGGCGACAACAGGAACACCTTCTGCGTCACCCGTTCAATGCTGCCGTGCAAACCAAACACGAGACCGGCGGCAAAGTCGACAAGTCGCTTCGCATCGGTGTCGTCCATCTCGGTGAGGTTCATGATCACCGGCGTGCCCTCGCGGAAGTGTTCCCCGATGGTACGGGCCTCGTTGTAGGTCCGCGGGTGCAGCGTGGTGATGCGGTAGGGCTCCCGCTCGGACACGACCTTGGGCATGATCACCGGTGCGTTCTTCTCCAGGCTCGGACGTTCAGGTGTGATGGATGCCACGGGGGCGATTCGCGCCGGACGCCCCGATTCCGCGGGCATCACGGCTGCATGGGAGACCGGTTCGCGGGGGGCCGGCGGCTGTACGGCTCGTACCGGTTCGTCCCGTTCGACCTGATGCGGGGGCTGGTGCCGCCGACGGTCCCGCTCGGGCTCCGGCTCGGGTTCGAACTCGTCATCGGGGTCGAACCCCGGGCCGTCGTACCCATCGTCCTCCACGAGACCGAGGTAGACCGCCATCTTGCGCATCGCGCCGGCCATGCTCCGATTCCTCCGCTCTGTGGTGGATCGCCCTTGTCGCCAAATGTCGCAGTGTCACCAAGTGCCCACGATCCACTAGGTCTGCCCACCGAAGAGTGGGAATGACCATATTTTCTGCTGTGGTCCGACTTGCTTCGCGACGTTACCCGAGCCGGGGTCGGTCTCCGAGTACCGCCGTACCGACGCGTACATGTGTCGCTCCGGCCGCTACAGCCTCTTCGAGATCCGCACTCATCCCTGCTGACACCATGTTCGCAGCCGGATGAGCGCGGCGCAGGTCAGTCGACAAATCCATCAGCCGCTCGAACGCGGCACGGTCGCGGCCCGCGTACTCGCCGGCCAGCGGCGCGACGGTCATCAGACCGTCCAGCCGCAGACCGGGAGCGTCCGCCACAAGCCCGGCCAACTGCCCGATTCCGTCCGGGGCGACGCCGCCCCGGTCGCCCCGCGCCCCCGACTCCGCGTCGAGCGCGACCTGGATGAGGCACCCCACCTCCCGCTCCGCCTTCACGGCGGCGGCGGACAGGGCCGTGACCAGGCGGTCCCGGTCGACAGACTGCACCAGATCCGAGTAATTCACCACGGAACGGACCTTGTTCGTCTGGAGCTGGCCCACGAAGTGCCAGCGCAGATCGGTCAGGTCCGCGCACTCCGCCGCCTTGGGCGCCGCGTCCTGGTCCCGGTTCTCGGCGACCTGGCGCACGCCCAGCTCGTGGAGGAGCCGGACGTCGCTCGCGGGGTAGGTCTTGGTGACCACGATGAGCGTCACGTCGCCGCGCTTGCGCCCGGCCGCCGCGCAGGCCGCGGAGATACGTTCCTCCACCCGCGCCAGGTTCGCGGCGAGCTCCGCCTTGCGACCGGTCAGGTCCGTCTCGTCCGTCTGGTCGGTCCGGTCCGTCATGACCCGCTCCCCTCTCCCTCGGCGTCCCGCTCCGCGTCGAGCCAGACGTATCCGGCGAGCCGGCCGGTGGTGCGGTCGCGGCGGTACGAGAAGTGGTCCTTCGATTCGAGCGTGCACACCCCGGACGCCTGCCGGTCCGTCACCCCGAGCGCCGCCAGCTGCGCGTGCACGCCGGCGGTGACGTCGACGGCCGGGGTTCCCCAGCCGGTCTCGGACCAGGCGGCGGGCTCGACCGCGGCGACCTCGTCCCGCATCGCCGCCGGCACCTCGTAGCACCGGCCGCAGACGGCGGGCCCGGTCCGGGCGGTGATCCGGGACGGCTCGGCCCCGAGCGAGACCATCGCCCCGACCGCCGCGGGCACCACGCCCGCGACCATCCCGGGCCGTCCCGCGTGCGCCGCGGCCACGACCCCGGCGACCGGGTCGGCCAGGAGAACAGGTGTGCAGTCGGCGGTCAGGACCGCGAGGGCGAGCCCGCGACGTGCCGTCACCACCGCGTCCACAGCCGGGACCTCCGCGTCCGCGCCCCAGGGCCCGTCCACCACGGCCACGTCCCGCCCGTGCACCTGGTTCATCCAGACCACCCGGTCCGCGTCGAGGCCCAGCGCCCGCGCACTGCGTCCGCGATTGGTCCGGACCACATCGGGCGCGTCGCCGACCGCGCCGCCGAGGTTGAGCTCCTCGTACGGAGCGGCGCTCACCCCGCCCCACCGGTCGGTGAAGGCGAAGTGCGCGCCGCTCACGAGGGAGTGCTGCCCTATCACTTCAAGAAGTCCGGGACATCCAGCTCTTCGGCCTGGCTGTCCTGGTACGGACGGGCCGTCGGCACCTGCGGCGGGGTGGTCTCGCCGGCCGGGGCCGTCTCGACCGGGGCCGGGGCCGGGGTGTCCTCGCGCGGGCTCACGGTGCCGAGCCCGCCCAGCGGGCGCTCGGCCGCGCGGACCGGCGCGGGCTCCTCGCGCTTGGCGGTGGTGGAGCCGAGCACGGTGTCGCGGCGGGCGGGCGGCTGGCCGCCGTCGAACCCGGCCGCGATGACCGTGACCCGGACCTCGTCGCCCAGCGCGTCGTCGATGACCGCGCCGAAGATGATGTTGGCCTCGGGGTGGGCGGCCTCGCTGACCAGCTGCGCGGCCTCGTTGATCTCGAAGAGACCGAGGTCGGAGCCACCGGAGATGGAGAGCAGCACACCACGGGCGCCGTCGATGGACGCCTCCAGGAGCGGCGAGGAGATCGCCATCTCGGCGGCGGCCACCGCGCGGTCGTCGCCGCGCGCCGAGCCGATGCCCATGAGCGCCGAACCGGCCTCGGACATGACCGACTTGACGTCGGCGAAGTCGAGGTTGATCAGACCCGGGGTGGTGATCAGGTCGGTGATGCCCTGGACGCCGGAGAGCAGCACCTGGTCGGCCGACTTGAACGCGTCGAGCACGCTGACCTGGCGGTCCGAGATGGACAGCAGCCGGTCGTTGGGGATGACGATGAGGGTGTCGACCTCTTCGCGGAGTTCGGCGATGCCGTCCTCCGCCTGGTTGGCGCGGCGGCGCCCCTCGAAGGTGAACGGCCGGGTGACCACACCGATGGTGAGGGCGCCGAGCGAGCGCGCGATGTTGGCGACGACGGGCGCGCCGCCGGTGCCGGTGCCGCCACCCTCGCCCGCGGTGACGAAGACCATGTCGGCCCCCTTGAGGACCTCCTCGATCTCCTCGCGGTGGTCCTCTGCCGCCTTGCGCCCGACTGCCGGGTTGGCTCCGGCCCCGAGGCCGCGGGTCAGTTCACGGCCGACGTCGAGCTTGACGTCGGCGTCGCTCATCAACAGAGCTTGTGCGTCGGTGTTGATCGCGATGAACTCGACGCCCTTGAGACCGACCTCGATCATTCGGTTGATGGCATTGACACCACCGCCGCCGACACCGATGACCTTGATGACTGCGAGGTAGTTCTGCGGTGCTGCCACGTCGAAGGCCTCTCGCCTCGAGTTACGGGTCGTCACGTGCGGGTGTCGCACGGCGACGACGAATGCCGATGTGGGACGGTCCGAACGCCGACCCGAACCCTAACGTTGAAGTTTAGGGTTACCAATGTGTCTGTTCACTGGACTCTTCCGAACAGGACACTAAGTCGACAAGTGGCGCACGTTCAACGAACACGCCGAACCTCCCGTTTTTCTTTTCACCCTATGTGATCACCCGTAGCGATGACCAACCAGGGTGCTGGCCAGCGCATATGTGCGTCAACTCCCCGATACCGCCGGGGCGGTGGGGGCGCTCACATCGAAGTACCGCGCCCGGGGCGCGGCTTTCATGAGGGCGACCAGCGTACGGGCCTTGAGCTCCCCCTCCTCCTCACTGCCCCACAGGACGGTACGCCCGCGACTCAACTCCAGGGAGACCGCGTCGTAGGAGGTGACCCGTACGAGGCGGGTGTCCGCCGCTACGGCGGACGGGAGTTCGCCCGCCACCCGCACCGCCGCGCGCACCAGCACATCGGCCGGAAAGCGGCGCAGGGAGGTCGAGTTGTCCGGGTTCAGTTCGAGCAGCGGTACGTGCGCGGGCGCCTTGGCGACCGTGGCGAACCGCACACCTTTGGCGTCCACTTCGGTGAATTTCGCGCCTTTTTTCATCAGCAGAACGGGCTTGCGCTCGGTGACGTCGAGGGTGATGCCGTGCGGCCAGGAGCGGCCGACGTCCACCGAGTCCAGCCGCGGCAGTCTGCGCAGCAGCCGGGCCCCGATCCCGTCGGTGTCGACCGAGATCAGCGGCGATCCGACCGGAACGGCGGCCGCCGCCTCGACCTCGGCCGGGGTGAGCACCTCGGTGCCGGTGATTTCCACCTGTTCGGCCCGCAGCCAGGTGGAGCCGTACAGCACCCACAGGAGGGCCGCTCCGGCGACGAGCGCGGTGGCCAGAATCAGCACCAGCCGCCGCCGGGCGGGCAGCCGCAGCCGCAGCCGGCGCAGGGGGCGGCGGGGGCCGGACGGGCCGGACGTGTCCGCCTGCCCCGTCCCGCGTCGAGCGGTCGCCTGTCCGGCCACGGTCCCCTGCCTTCTGCCGCTCCGTCAGCGCGCGGCGATCGCCTCGTACACCATGCCGACGAGCAGGTCGTCGGCGTCCCGGCGGCCGAACTCGGAGGCGGCGCGGGACATCTCGTACAGCCGGTGCGGGTCGGCGAGCACGGGCAGGACCTGGTCCTGCACCCACGCGGGGGTGAGCTCGGCGTCGTCGACCAGCAGACCGCCGCCCGCCTTCACCACCGGCTGGGCGTTGAGCCGCTGTTCGCCGTTGCCGATCGGCAGCGGGACGTAGGCGGCGGGCAGCCCGACGGCGGAGAGTTCGGCGACGGTCATCGCGCCCGCGCGGCAGAGCATCATGTCGGCCGCGGCGTACGCGAGGTCCATCCGGTCCACGTACGGTACCGGGATGTACGGCGGCATTCCGGGCATGTTGTCGACGCGCGGCAGTTCGTTCTTCGGGCCGACCGCGTGCAGGATCTGGATGCCGGAGCGCTGGAGGACCGGAGCGACCTGCTGGATCACCTCGTTGAGGCGGCGGGCGCCCTGCGAGCCGCCGGAGACGAGCAGCGTCGGCAGGTTGGGGTCCAGGCCGAACGCGGCGCGCGCCTCGGGGCGGACCCGGGCGCGGTCGAGGGTGGCGATGGAGTGCCGCAGCGGGATGCCGATGTAGCGGGCGCCGCGCAGCTTGCTGTCGGGGGTGGCGACGGCGACCCCGGCCGCGTACCGCGAGCCGATCTTGTTGGCCAGACCGGGGCGCGCGTTGGCCTCGTGCACGACGATCGGCACCCCGAGGCGCTTGGCCGCGAGATAGCCGGGCAGCGCCACGTAGCCGCCGAAGCCGACGACGCAGTCGGCCTTGGTGCGCTCCAGGATCTGCTCGGCGGCCTTGATCGTGCCCCGCAGCCGCCCCGGGACCGTGATCAGTTCGGGGGTGGGCCTGCGGGGCAGCGGGACGGCCGGGATGAGCGCGAGTTCATAGCCCCGCTCGGGGACCAGCCGCGTCTCCAGGCCCTTCTCCGTGCCGAGGGCCGTGATCCCCACGGTCGGGTCCTGCCTGCGCAGGGCGTCCGCGAGGGCGAGCGCGGGCTCGATGTGGCCGGCGGTCCCCCCACCGGCGAGTACGACATGCACCGAAATTCACCGCTCTCCGGACGGACGCTTCTTGACGCGCCGTCTCATCGACTTCCAACTCACCCGAGGCTGCCGCATGGCCAGCGCCGCCCGCGCCGCGGGGTCGTCCCGCGCGAACGCGATCAGCAGCCCCACGGCGAACATGGTCGGCAGCAGGGCGGACCCCCCGTAGGAGAACAGCGGGAGCGGGACCCCGGCGATCGGCAGCAGACCGAGCACCGCACCGATGTTGATCACGGCCTGGGCCACGATCCAGGTGGTCACACCTCCCGCGGCGTACCTCACGAAGGGGTCCTCCGTGCGTCCGGCCACGCGGATACCCGCATAGCCTAGAGCCGCGAACAGGGCGAGCACCGACAGTGTGCCCGCCAGGCCCAGTTCCTCACCGGTGATGGCGAAGATGAAGTCGGTGTGGGGTTCGGGGAGTTGGCCCCATTTTTCCACACTCGCGCCCAGCCCGGAACCGAACCATCCGCCCGAGGCGAGTGCGTAGATCCCGTGCACGGCCTGCCAGCACTGGTCCTGCGGGCCGGGGTCGGTGGCCCCGATGCAGGCGAGCCGGCCCATCCGGTTGGGGCTCGTCTTGATGAGGAGCACGGCGATGGTCGTGGCCACCGCGAGGACGCCGCCGAAGAGCCGGGTGGGCGCCCCGGCGAGCCAGAGCAGCCCGAAGAGGATCGCGCAGAGGATGATCGCGGTGCCCATGTCGCCGCCGAGCATGATCAGCCCCAGCAGCAGGAACGCCACCGGGACCAGCGGCACCAGCATGTGCTTCCACTGGGTGAGCAACCGTTTGTCCTGCTTGCGGGCGAGCAGGTCGGCGCCCCACAGGATCATCGCCAGCTTGCCGAACTCGCTGGGCTGGAGCTGGAACGGACCGCCCAGGTAGATCCAGTTCTGGTTGCCGTTGACCGACATCCCTATCCCGGGGATCTGCACCAGGACCATCAGGAAGACGGTCACCACCAGCATCGGGTAGGACAGGGCCCGGTGCAGCTTGGCGGGCATCCGGGAGGCCGCGAACATCAGCGCCCCGCCGATCAGGGCGGCGAGGAACTGCTTGCGGAAGAAGTACGAGGCCGGCAGCGACAGCTCCAGGGCCTTGATCATCGAGGCCGAGTAGACCATCACCAGACCGAGCACGGTGATCAGCAGCGAGCTGCCGAGGATCAGGTAGTACGCGGTGAGGGGGCGGTCCCAGCCCCGCCGGGCGCGCTCCAGGAGCCGCCGCGGACCGCCGCCGCGGAGCCGTGGCGGGACGCCGCTGCCGCCGCCGCGCCCGACCGCAGGGCGGCGCGGGGAGGCCGCGGCACGGCTGCGCAGGACGAACCCGGGCGGGGTCGCTTCGGCCGGCATGTGTGCTGTCCCCTCCAGTCGTGCCCGGCGCCGCCGGCCCGCGGGACGGGTCCCGGCCGGCTAGGCGCGCTCGGCGGCGAGTTCGCGGACCGCTTCCGCGAAGGCCTCGCCGCGCTTGTTGTAGTTGGTGAACATGTCCATCGAGGCGCAGGCCGGGGCCAGCAGGACCGTGTCCCCGGGCTTGGCGAGCCCGGCCGCCTCGCGGACCGCCGCGGACATCGCCCCAGTGTCGGTCCGGTCGAGGTCGACCACCGGTACCTCGGGGGCGTGTCGCGCCAGCGCTTCGGCGATGAGGTGGCGCTCGGCGCCGATCAGGACGACCCCGCGCAGCCGCTCGGCCGAGTGGCGTACCAGCTCGTCGAAGGACGCGCCCTTGGCGAGGCCCCCGGCGATCCAGACGATCGAGTCGTAGGAGGCCAGGGATGCCTCGGCGGCGTGGGTGTTGGTGGCCTTGGAGTCGTCCACGTAGGCGACCGAGTCCACGTCCGCCACGTGCGCGATCCGGTGGGCGTCGGGCGTGAAGGCCCGCAGCCCGTCCCGTACGGCCCGGGGCTCGACGCCGAAGGCGCGGGCCAGGGCCGCCGCCGCGAGGGCGTTGGCGATGTTGTGGGGGGCCGCCGGGGTCACATCGGCGACCTCGGCCAGCTCCTGGGCGTTCTTCTGCCGGTTGGCGACGAAGGCGCGGTCGACGAGGATGCCCTCCACGACGCCGAGCTGGGAGGGGCCGGGAGTGCCGAGGGTGAAGCCGATCGCCCGGCAGCCCTCCTCGACGTCGGCCTCGCGCACCAGGTCCTCGGTGGCGGGGTCGGCCGCGTTGTAGACGCAGGCGACCGTGTTGCCCTCGTAGATCCGGCCCTTGTCGGCGGCGTACGCCTCCATGGAGCCGTGCCAGTCGAGGTGGTCGGGCGCCAGGTTGAGCACGGCGGCCGAGTGGGCGCGCAGCGAGGGCGCCCAGTGCAGCTGGTAGCTGGAGAGCTCCACGGCGAGGACGTCGTACGTCTCCTCGCCGAGCACCACGTCGACGATCGGCGTGCCGATGTTGCCGACGGCGGCGGTGCGCAGACCCGCCGCGCGCAGGATCGAGGCCAGCATCTGCGTGGTCGTGGTCTTGCCGTTGGTGCCGGTGACCGCCAGCCAGGGCGCGGGCTCGCGGCCGTCCAGGTCCCGCAGCCGCCAGGCGATCTCCACGTCCCCGACCACGTCCACGCCCGCCTCGGCGGCGGCCGCGAACAGCGGGGAGTCCGGCTTCCAGCCGGGCGAGGTGACGACGAGTCCGGTCCCCTCGGGGAGGGTGTCCGCGTCTCCCAGCCGTACGGAGACGCCGTGCCGCGCCAGTTCGGCCGCGCGCTCGTGGTGGGCGGCGGAGTCACCGCCGTCCACGACCGTCACCACGGCTCCGAGACCGGCCAGGGCGCGGGCGGCGCTGACGCCGCTCACCCCGAGGCCGGCGACGGTGATCCGCATGCCCTGCCAGCTCTGGCTCACTTGTCGGCTGCCCATCCCGCGTAGAAGAGACCCAGGCCCACGATGACGCACATGCCCTGGATGATCCAGAACCGCACCACCACAAGGACCTCGGACCACCCCTTGAGTTCGAAGTGGTGCTGGAGCGGGGCCATCCGGAAGACGCGCTTCCCGGTCATCTTGAACGAGCCGACCTGGATGACCACCGACATGGTGATCATCACGAAGAGGCCGCCGAGCAGGGCGATCAGGAACTCGGTGCGCGAGCAGATCGCGAGGCCGGCGAGCGCGCCGCCGAGCGCGAGCGAACCGGTGTCACCCATGAAGATCTTGGCGGGCGAGGTGTTCCACCACAGGAAGCCGAAGCAGGAGCCCATCAGGGCCGAGGCGACCACCGCGAGGTCCAGCGGGTCGCGCACCTCGAAACAGGCGTTGGGGTTGGTCAGGGTCTGCGCGTTGGCGCAGGACTCCTGGAACTGCCACAGCCCGATGAAGGTGTAGGCGCCGAAGACCATCACGGAGGCGCCGGTGGCCAGGCCGTCCAGACCGTCCGTCAGGTTCACGCCGTTGGACATGGCGAGAATCATGAACAGCGCCCAGATCACGAACAGGACGGGCCCGATGGACCAGCCGAAGTCCGTGATGAAGGAGAGCTTGGTGGAGGCCGGGGTCTGGTGCCGCTTGTCCTCGAACTGGAGGGACAGCACCGCGAAGGCGATACCGACGATCAGCTGGCCGGCCATCTTCGCCTTGGCCCGCAGACCGAGCGAACGCTGCTTGACGATCTTGATGTAGTCGTCCAGGAAGCCGACCAGGCCCATGCCGGCGGTCAGGAAGAGCACCAGCAGACCCGAGAAGGTCGGGTCCTCGCTGGTGATCACCTTCGTCGCGGCGTACGCGATGAGCGTCGCCAGGATGAAGGCGATGCCGCCCATGGTGGGCGTGCCCTTCTTGCCGGCGTGGCCGCGCGGGCCGTCGTCGCGGATGAACTGGCCGTAGCCCTTGCGGGCGAGCAGCTTGATGAGCAACGGGGTGCCGACCAGGGTCAGGAAGAGACCGATGGCTCCCGCGAAGAGGATCTGCCTCATCGGGCGGCGACCTCGCCCTCGACGCCACCGTCGAGCAGCGCGAGTGCCACCCGTTCCAGGCCGACCGACCGCGATGCCTTCACCAGCACGACGTCACCCGGGCGCAGTTCACTGCGCAGCAGGTCGACGGCCGCCTGTGCGTCGGACACGTGCACCGACTCCTCACCCCACGAACCCTCGTTATATGCGCCCAGTTGCAGCCAGGACGCTTCCCGGTCCCCGACTGCCACGAGCTTGCTGACGTTGAGCCGGACGGCGAGCCGTCCGACCGCGTCGTGCTCGGCGAGCGATTCGTCGCCGAGCTCGGCCATCGGACCGAGCACCGCCCACGTACGTCCCCCCCTGGCCCGGGCGGCCTCGCCCATGGCGGCGAGCGCGCGCAGGGCGGCTCGCATGGACTCGGGGTTCGCGTTGTAGGCGTCGTTGACGACTGTCACACCGTCCGGACGCTCGGTGACCTCCATACGCCAGCGGGAGAGGGTGCCCGCCTCGGAGAGCGCGCGGGCGATCTCGTCTGCGGACATGCCCAGCTCATGGGCGACGGCGGCCGCGGCGAGCGCGTTCGACACGTGGTGCTCACCGTACAGGCGCAAGGTCACGTCGCTGCACCCGGAGGGTGTGTGAAGCCTGAAGGAAGGCTGTCCGGCCGCTGTGAGCCGGACATTCTCGGCACGTACGTCCGCGTCCTCGGCCTCGCCGAAGAGCAGGACGCGCGCCTTGGTGCGCGAGGCCATCGCCCGTACCAGCGGGTCGTCGGCGTTGAGCACGGCGCGGCCGCCCTCGTCCGCCGACGGCAGCCCCTCCACCAGCTCGCCCTTGGCCTGGGCGATCTGCTCCCGGCCGCCGAACTCGCCGATGTGCGCGGAGCCGACGTTGAGGACGAGTCCGATCCGCGGCGGGGTCAGACCGGTGAGATAGCGGATGTGGCCGATCCCGCGCGCGCCCATCTCCAGGACCAGGTGGCGGGTCTCGGAGGTGGCGGTGAGCGCGGTCAGCGGCAGGCCGATCTCGTTGTTGAGCGAGCCCGGCGTGTAGACCGTGGGCGCGTGCCGCTGGAGCACCTGCGCGATCAGGTCCTTGGTGGAGGTCTTGCCGGAGGACCCGGTGAGCGCCACCACGTCGGTGCCCAGCCGGCCCACGACCTCGCGGGCCAGCGCGCCGAGCGCGCCCTGGACGTCGTCGACGACGATCGCGGGCACACCGACGGGCCGGGTGGCCAGCACGGCCACCGCGCCCGCCTCGTACGCCCCGCGCGCGTAGTCGTGGCCGTCGACACGCTCGCCCGCGAAGGCGGCGAAGAGGGAACCGGGCGCCACGGCGCGGGAGTCGATGACCACGGATCCGGTGACCTGGACGGACGGATCCGGTATGTCGTGCGACTGCCCGCCGACGATTTCGGCGATCTCGGCGAGGGAGAGGGCGATCACTGCTTCATCCCTGACTGTGCTTGGCGGTGTTCGATCGCGGCCCGCAGGACCACACGGTCGTCGAAGGGGCGGATCACCCCGTGGGTGTCCTGGCCCTGCTCATGGCCCTTGCCCGCGACCAGGACGGTGTCGCCGGGCTCGGCGCGGGCCACGGCCGCGGCGATGGCGGTGGCCCGGTCGGCGTCGACCAGGACGTCACCGCGCTCGTGCGCGGGCACCTCGGCGGCGCCCGCGAGCATCGCGGCGAGGATCCCGAGCGGGTCCTCGGAGCGGGGGTTGTCCGAGGTCAGTACGGCGGTGTCGGCGAGCCGGGCGGCGGCCGCGCCCATCGGCCCGCGTTTGGTGCGGTCGCGGTCCCCGCCGCAGCCGAGCACGATGTGCACCTTGCCGCGGGTGACCTTGCGCAGCGAGCGCAGAACCGATTCGACGGCGTCCGTCTTGTGCGCGTAGTCCACCACCGCGAGGAACGGCTGTCCCGCGTCCACCCGCTCCAGGCGGCCGGGCACGCCCGGCACGGCGGCCACGCCGTCGGCGGCGGTCTGCGGGTCGACGCCGGCGACGGCCAGCGTGACGATCGCGGCGAGGGTGTTGGCCACGTTGAACGGGCCGGGCAGCGGGGCGGTGGCGGAGATCCGCTCGCCCTTGGGCCCGACGACCGTGAAGGTCGAGCTGTCCTGGGCCACGTCCACGTCCTCGGCGCGCCAGTCGGCATCCGGGTGGCCCTCGGCCGAGAAGGTGGTGACCGGGATCTCCGACTCGGTCACCAGCCTGCGGCCGTACTCGTCGTCGAAGTTCACCACCCCGACCCGGGCGCGCCGCCGCGTGAACAGCTGCGCCTTCGCCCGGAAGTAGTCCTCCATGTCGGAGTGGAACTCCATGTGCTCCGGGCTGAGGTTGTTGAAGACGGCGACATCGAAGACGCAGCCGTCGACCCGGCCCAGCACCAGGGCGTGGCTGGAGACCTCCATGGCGACCGACTCCACCCCGCGCTCGCGCATCACCGCGAACAGGGCCTGGAGGTCGGTGGCCTCGGGGGTGGTCCGCTCGGACTTGAGGCGCTCGTCGCCGATGCGCGTCTCGACCGTGCCGATCAGACCGGTGCGGTGCCCGGCCCCGCGCAGCCCGCCCTCGACGAGGTAGGCGGTGGTGGTCTTCCCCGAGGTGCCGGTGATGCCCAGTTGGAGCAGGTCGCGGCCGGGGTGGCCGTAGATCTCGGCGGCCAGGGCGCCCATGGCGCCGCGCGGGTCCTCGGTGACCAGGACCGGCAGGCCGGTCGCGGCGGCGCGTTCGGCGCCCGTCGGGTCGGTGAGGACGGCGGCGGCGCCCAGGCCCGCGGCCTGGGCCGCGAAGTCGGCGCCGTGGAAGCGGGCGCCGGGCAGGGCCGCGTAGAGGTCGCCGGGGCGCACCGCGCGGGAGTCGTGGGTGATGCCCGTGACCTCCCCCGCGCCCGGGCTCTCGGCTCCCAGCCGTTCGGCCAGCTCGCTCAGGGGCGTCGGGCTGCCCCGGTCCGGACGGGGCGCTCCCGGCTGGTGCGCGGGCGCGTCCTGCGGGGCGGTTCGGTACTGATCAGCGTGTGGCACGGCGGTGAGCGTACCGGGCGCACCCGCCGGGTCGCCAAAAGAGGGGGGCGGGGCGTGGTGGTCGCGGTTCTGGTTCCCGGGGCCGGGGGTGATGGTTGTCACGATGGTTCCGGATTCAGTCGGTGCCGCCGAAGGAGACGGGCAGTTTGGGCGGCTGGGCGCCGGTCGGCGGGATCTGAAGCGTCTTGAGCGCGAACTCCATCACCTGCTTGTAGATCGGACCGCAGATCTGACCGCCGAAGTAACTGCCCCTGGTGGGGTTCTGGATGGCGCAGTAGACGGTGATCGCGGGCTTGTCGGCGGGGGCGAAACCGGCGAAGGACGCCGTGTAGCCGTGGTAGCGGCCGGTCTTGGGGTCGACCCGGTTGGCGGTGCCGGTCTTGCCCGCGACCCGGTAGCCGGGGATGCGGGCCTTGGTTCCGGTTCCCTCCTCGTCGCCGACGACCGACTCCAGCATCTGCGCCACGGTCCTGGCGGTCTTCTCGCTGACCACCCGGGACTGCCTGGGCGCCGGGGCCGGGGTGAAGCGGCCGTCGGGGCCCCTGGTGCCGCGGACCAGCGTCGGTTCCACGCGCACCCCGCCGTTGGCGATCGTGGAGTACACCGAGGCGGCCTGCATGGCGCTGAGCGAGAGGCCCTGGCCGAAGCGGATCGTGTACTGCTGGGAGGTGGACCACTTCTGGGGCGGCGCGAGGATGCCCGGGGTCTCGCCGGGGTAGCCGAGGCCGGTGGGCGAGCCGAGGCCGAACTTGCGCAGGTACGAGTAGAGGACCCGGTCGGCCTCGGCGTCGGTCTTGCCGAGCTGCTCCACGGCGAGGATCGTGCCGATGTTGCTGGACTTGGCGAGGACGCCGTTGAGCGTCAGGTTCCAGGTCGGGTGGTCGATGTCGTCCTTGAAGAGCCGGTCGCCGCGGTGCAGCCGGTTGGGGACGGTGACGTGGGTCAGCGGGGTCGCCGCGTTCTCCTCCAGGACCGCGGCCATGGACATGACCTTGGCGGTGGAGCCCGGCTCGTACACGTCCTGGACGGCCGCGTTGCCCAGTGCCGAGGTGTTGGCGTGGGAGAGGTCGTTGGGGTCGAAGCCGGGGGCGTTGGCCATGGCGAGGACCTCGCCGGTGTCGGTGCGCTGGACCACCACATAGCCCCGGTCGGCCTGGGACTTGCGGACCTGGTCGGTGATGGCCTTCTGGGCCATCCACTGGATGTCCCGGTCCAGGGTCAGCTCGACTCCGGAGCCGGGGACGGCCGGGGTCTCGCGGGTGCCCGCGGTGGGCACCCGGCGCCCGCCCGACTGGGCGTAGGTGATCTTGCCGTCCTCGCCGGCCAGGACCTTGTCGAGCTGGGACTCCAGGCCCCCGCCGCCGCGGCCCTCGGCGTTGACGTACCCCAGTATCCCGGCGGCGAGGTCGCCGTTGGGATAGACGCGCTTGCTGCTGGACTCGTTGAAGACGCCACCGAGCACATTGGCGCCGGTGCCGCCCTTGGCCAGGTCGGCGCGGGCCTTCTCGGCGAAGACCTTCTTCAGGTCCTTGATCTGGTTCCACACCTGCGGGGTCTGGCGGCGGGCGAGGACCACATAGCGGCTGCGGGGCGTCCGCAGCTTCTTGGCGATCTCCTCCTGGTCCTTGCCGATCAGCGGGGAGAGCAGGGCCGCGGCCTGCTGGGGGGCGTCGGGGGCCTTGCTGGTGGCCGGGGTGAACATCGACGGGTCGGCGGTGATGTCGTACGCGTCGACGCTGGTGGCCAGGGCGATGCCGTCGCGGTCGGTGATCTCGCCGCGCTCGGCGGGCAGCGCGTAGCTGGCGTACCGGTTCTTCTCCGCCTTGGCGGAGTACGCGCTGGCGTCGACCGCCTGTACCTGGAGCAGCCGCACCACGAACGCGATCATGACCAGGGTGAGCCCCAGGCTGACCAGGCGCAGCCGGGGGCGCGGGCTGCCGAGCCTTATCCGGGCGGGGGGCTTGGGGCGGCGCTGCGCCGGGCGGGCCTGGGGGCGCGGCCGCGCGGGTCCTGGCACCCGGCGGCGCGGCGGTTCCTGGGGGCTCACTGCGTCACCTGCCGGGGGTCGGGGAGGTCTTCGCGGGGGCGGGCGCCGGGGGTACGGAGGCGCGCGGAGGTGTACCGGAGGGGGTCTGCGCGGGCGCCGGGGCCGGCGCGGGGGTGCCGGACGGCTGCGCGCCCGGGGCGGGAGAGGCGGCCGGGGTCTCGGGGGACGGGGCGGGGGCGGTCACGGCCGCGCCCTGGACCAGCTCGGGGCTGGGCGCCGGGGCGGGCTGGACGGCGCCGCCGGGCACGCCCTTGACCGTGCCGTCCGGGTTGAGGAACAGGGGGCTGCCGCCGGGGACCATCCCGAGCTCGGTGGCCCGCCGGGAGAGCGCGTCGGGGGCGGAGAGGCCGTCCACGTCGTGCTGGAGGGCCTGCTGCTCGTCGGTGAGCTCGGTGGTCTGGCGGCGCAGCTCGCTCAGCTTGAACGAGCCCTCGTTCAGCGCCGAGTTCAGCAGCAGCAGGCTGATCAGTCCGCCGCCGAGGAGGACGACGACCAGCAGGACGAACGGGGTGCGGGCGGGGCTGCCCGTGCCCGCGGGGGGCAGCAGCCTGCCGAGCCGGGCGGCCCGCCCCCGCAGCTGCCTGGCCGGTGCGCTCACCGCACGTCCTCCCGGATCCGCTGGGCCCCGCGGAACCTGGCGGGGGCCGCCCGGCGGTTCTCGGCGACCTCCTCCTCCGTGGGCAGTTCGGCGCCGCGGGTCAGGAGCTTCAGCCGCGGCTGGTACTGCTCGGGCACCACCGGCAGGCCCGGCGGGGCCGTGGTGGCGGCGCCGGCCGCGAAGACCTGCTTGACCAGGCGGTCCTCCAGCGAGTGGTACGACAGGACCGCGATCCGCCCGCCCACGTCCAGGGCCGCGACGGCGGCCGGGATCGCCCGCTCCAGGACCGAGAGCTCGCCGTTGACCTCGATGCGCAGCGCCTGGAAGGTGCGCTTGGCGGGGTTGCCGCCGGTGCGCTTGGCGGCCTGCGGCAGCGCGTCGCGGATCAGCTCGACGAGCCGCGCGCTGTTGCTGAACGGCTCCTTCTCTCGCTCGCGGACGATCGCCGAGACGATCCGCTTGGCCTGCTTCTCCTCGCCGTACTGGCGCAGGATGCGCACCAGTTCGCCCGGCGCGTACGTGTTGAGGACCTCGGCGGCGCTCATCCCGGTGGTCTGGTCCATGCGCATGTCGAGCGGGGCGTCCTGCGCGTAGGCGAAGCCGCGGTCGGCCTCGTCGAGCTGCATCGAGGAGACGCCGAGGTCGAAGAGGATGCCCTGGACGCGCGGGACGCCGAGCCTGTCGAGGACCTCGGGGAGCTCGTCGTAGACGGCGTGGACCAGGGTCGCGCGCTCCCCGTAGGGTGCCAGGCGCTCGCCGGAGAGGCGCAGGGCCTCCTTGTCCCGGTCGAGGGCGATCAGGCGCGCCTCGGGGAACCGGGTGAGCAGGGCCTCGCTGTGCCCGCCGAGGCCCAGGGTGCAGTCGACGACGACCGCGCCGGGCTGCGTCAGGGCCGGGGCCAGCAGGTCCAGGCACCGCTGGAGCATCACCGGGACGTGCCGGGTCCGCTCCTCCCGTCGCCCGCCGTCGCCCTCGCTGGGAAGCGCTTCGCGCCCTGTCACTTTGGCCCTCTCAGGTCCGGCGGGCACCCCGCGCATACGGCCGGGTCCCCACCCGCTCGGAAGGTCTGCCGGCGCCGGGGAAGTGGCGTCAGCCGACCGGCGAGCGGGAGGAGGCCGAGCCGTACGCGCGCCGCGCACGCGGGGGGAAACTGTGCAACTGCTCTGTATTGCGGATACGGAATCTGTCCCCGCAAGCGGGCCGGAGTGTGTCACCCCTCCCACTTCGCGTCACTTTAGTCCACCGGTCCTGTCGGTCAATCAACGGCCCAGCGCGTCGCGGGGTGCACTTTTCACCCGCACGGGTGACCGATTACCACGCTTGTGGGTTACCTCACAGCGGACCGAGTTGACGGGATTTTTCCGTCCTCACAGCGCGACCGGACGATCTACGGCGACTAACGTCATAGACATGTCGACTCCTGCGCACCTCCCCGCAGAGCCCCCCGTCCGCCCCCGCCCGGCGGTCGGTGACGGGGGTACCGTCACCGACCGGCTGGTCGACGCGAACCGCACGTACGCACAAGCGTTCGACGATCCGGGTATGGACGCCCGTCCGGTCCTGCGCGTCGCGGTGGTGGCCTGCATGGACGCCCGCCTCGACCTCCACGCGGCCCTCGGCCTGGAACTCGGCGACTGCCACACCATCCGCAACGCCGGCGGCGTGGTCACCGACGACGTCATCCGGTCGCTGACCATAAGCCAGCGGGCGCTCGGCACCCGCAGCGTCATGCTCGTCCACCACACCGGCTGCGGCCTGGAGTCGCTCACCGAGGACTTCCGCCACGAGCTGGAGGACGAGGTCGGCCAGCGCCCCGCCTGGGCGGTGGAGTCCTTCCGCGATGTCGACCAGGACGTACGCCAGTCCATGCAGCGGGTCCGCACCTCCCCGTTCCTGCCGCACGTCGACGACGTGCGCGGATTCGTCTTCGACGTCACCACCGGCCTGCTGCGCGAGATCGACCCGGCCGCCTAGCGAGGGCCCGGCCGGCAGCCGGACCGACTGCCCCGCCGACTGCCCCCGCCGACTGTCCGCCGGCTGTCCGGCCGGGGCGGTTCGGACTCGATTCCGCGTCGCTTCGGAGTCTCTTCGGCGACTCTTCGGGGTCCCTTCGGGGACAAAAACACGGCAACCCCCGACATATCCCCTCCAGTTATCCACAGGCGAGTGACACGACGCGGCGACGGCAACAAGAATGCGGGGGTGGCATCCGTCCGAACGTCTCGGACGCGGTGTCCCTATTTCGAAGTGGGCCGTTCCGTTTCCAGTGCGCCGGCCCGCAGGCAACTGGGGTAACCCCCCGCTTCTTGAGCGGGGGGAAGGGCCGAGGAGGGCCGGGTGACGACCTATGACGAGCGAGCGAGCCTCACAGATCTGACCGCCACTGCGGAGCGCGTCCGCAGGTCGGTGGAGGGTGTGATCGAGGGCAAGCCCGAGGTCGTACGGCTCTCGCTGACCGTACTGCTCGCCGAGGGGCACCTCCTGATCGAGGACGTCCCGGGCGTGGGCAAGACCATGCTGGCCAAGGCGCTGGCCAAGTCCATCGACTGCTCGGTGCGGCGTATCCAGTTCACGCCGGACCTGCTGCCGTCGGACATCACCGGTGTGTCCATCTACGACCAGCAGCGGCGGGACTTCGAGTTCAAGCCGGGCGCGATCTTCGCGCAGATCGTCATCGGCGACGAGATCAACCGCGCCTCCCCCAAGACCCAGTCGGCGCTCCTGGAGTCCATGGAGGAGCGCCAGGTCACCATCGACGGGCAGACCTACGAACTGCCCAGCCCCTTCATGGTGGTGGCCACCCAGAACCCGGTCGAGATGGAGGGCACCTACCCGCTGCCCGAGGCCCAGCGCGACCGCTTCATGGCCCGCGTCTCGATCGGCTACCCGTCGGCCGAGGCCGAGCTCCAGATGCTCGACGTGCACGGCGCGGTCTCCCCGCTCGACGACCTCCAGCCGGTGGCGCACGCGCACGACATCGTCAAGCTCGTCGACGCGGTCCGCAAGGTCCACGTGGCCGACGCCGTGCGGAGGTACGCGGTGCAGCTCGTCGGGGCCACCCGCACCCACCCCGACCTCAGACTCGGCGCCTCGCCGCGCGCCACGCTCCACCTGCTGCGCGCCGCCAAGGCCACCGCCGCCCTGAGCGGCCGGGAGTACGCGCTGCCCGACGACGTCCAGGCGCTCGCCGTCGCCGTCCTCGCGCACCGGCTGCTGCCCACCGCCCAGGCCCAGTTGAACCGCCGCACCGCCGAGCAGGTCGTCCTGGAGATCCTCCAGCACACCCCCGTGCCGCAGGCCGGCGGCCCGCTCTACGGCCAGCAGCAGCCCGGCACCCGGCGGCTGTGATGGCGGCCGGGGCTCCCCCGGCGGGGGCGGGGGCCGAGGACACCGAGAAGGGCGGGGCCCGGGCGGCCCTGTCCGGACTGACCACCCGCGGCCGCTCGTTCCTGGCCGCCGGGATCGCCGCCGCGATCTGCGCGTACGTCCTGGGCCAGGAGGATCTGCTGCGGGTCGGGCTGCTGCTCGCCGTGCTGCCCCTGGTCTGCACGACCGTCCTGTACCGCACGCGCTACCGCGTCGCGGGCAGCCGGCGGCTGGCCCCCGCGCGCGTGCCCGCGGGCTCCGAGGCCCGGGTGCACCTGCGCGTCGACAACGTCTCCCGGCTGCCCACGGGCCTGCTCATGCTCCAGGACCGGGTGCCGTACGTGCTGGGGCCGCGCCCCCGCTTCGTCCTGGACCGGGTGGAGGCGGGCGGCAAGCGCGAGGTGTCCTACCGGGTCCGTTCCGATCTGCGCGGACGCTATCCGCTCGGTCCGCTCCAGCTGCGCCTGACCGACCCGTTCGGGATGTGCGAACTCACGCGCGCGTTCAGCGCCTTCGACACCCTCACAGTGATACCGCGCACCGAACCCCTGCCGCCGGTGCGCCTGTCCGGCGAGGCCGCCGGGTACGGCGACGGCCGGCACCGCTCGCTGGCGCTGGCCGGCGAGGACGACGTGATCCCCCGGCTGTACCGGCACGGCGATGACCTGCGCCGGGTCCACTGGCGCTCCACCGCGCGCTACGGCGAGCTGATGGTGCGCCGCGAGGAGCAGCCGCAGCGGGCCAGGTGCACGGTGCTCCTGGACACCCGTGACCTGGCGTACGCGGGCGCCGGCCCTGACTCCGCCTTCGAATGGGCGGTCTCGGGCGCGGCCTCGGCGCTGGTGCACATGCTGGAGCGCGGCTACTCGGTGCGGCTGCTGACCGACACCGGAAGCTCGGTGCCGGGCGAGGGCGAGGGCGGGTTCGCCGGAGCCGGCCAGGACTCCTCGGACGCGGCGGGGCTGATGATGGACACCCTCGCGGTCGTGGACCACTCCGACGGCGCCGGCCTGTCGCCCGCGTACGACGTGCTGCGCGGGGGCAACGAAGGGCTGCTCGTCGGGTTCTTCGGGGACCTCGACGAGGAACAGGCCGCGGTCGCGGCGAAGATGAGGCGGCG
Source organism: Streptomyces sp. NPDC005878 (assembly GCF_040629815.1). Lineage (NCBI taxonomy): Bacteria > Bacillati > Actinomycetota > Actinomycetes > Kitasatosporales > Streptomycetaceae > Streptomyces > Streptomyces sp. NPDC005878. The sequence continues at coordinate 24,194 of NZ_JBEXWK010000007.1, read as the reverse complement.
CAGCGGCGCCGCGGTCGCGTTCGTCCTGGACAGCGACCTGTGGACGCACGGCTCACCGCCGCCCGGGGGCTTCGGCCCGGCCGAGCGGACGCTGCGGCTGCTGCGCGAGGCCGGGTGGACGGCGCTGGCCGTGCCGCCGGGCGCCTCCCTCACGCACCTGTGGCGCCAGGCGGGTCAGGAACGGACGGGCACGGGGGCCGCTTCGGGCGGCGCGTGGCCGTCGGGAACATCGGGGATACCGGGAATGTCAGGGGCGTGGTCATGAGCGGGCGCGGACGGCTGGCGCTGTGCGCCTTCGCCGCCACGGTGATGACGTCGTGCTCCATGCTGCCGCTCGTGGACCGGGCGACCTGGATCGTGCAGGCGGCGTTCCTGCTCGCTCTCCAGGCCGGGGTGGGCGCGCTCGCCCGCCGGGTGCCGCTGGCGCGGCCGCTGACGGTGCTGGTGCAGGCGGCGGTGACGCTGGTGCTGCTGACCGCGGTGTTCGCGCGGGAGCAGGCGCTGGTCGGGCTGCTGCCGGGGCCGGACGCCCTGGAGCATCTCTCCGCGCTGCTCCAGCAGGGAGCCGACGACGTCAGCCGGTACACGATCCCGGCGCCCGCCACCGACGGCATCCGGCTGATGGTGGTGGGCGGCACGCTGGCGATCGGGCTGGTGGTGGACGCGCTCGCCGTGACCTTCCGCAGCGCCGCCCCCGCCGGGCTGCCGCTGCTCGCGCTGTACTCGGTGGCCGCGGGCCTGTCGAACGGCGGGGCGAGCTGGCTGTGGTTCCTGCTGGCGGCCGCCGGCTATCTGCTGCTCCTGCTCGCCGAGGGCCGCGACCGGCTCTCCCAGTGGGGGCGGATGTTCGGCGGGGCGGCCCGGTCCGACCGGCCGCAGACGCCGTTCGAGGCGGACAGCGGCCCGCTGGCGCCGGTGCGTACCGGCCGCCGGATCGGGGCGCTCGCCCTGGGCATCTCCCTGGTGATCCCGGCCGCGCTGCCCGCGATGGGCTCCGGCCTGCTCGGCGGGAGCGGCGGCGGCAGCGGCGAGGGCGGCGGAGGCGGCACGATCTCCGCGGTCAACCCGCTGGTCTCGCTCCAGAACAGCCTCAACCAGCCGGAGGACCGCGAGGTCCTGCGCTACCGCACCAACGCGCAGGACACCCAGGACCTGTATCTGCGGATCGTGGCCCTGGACCAGTTCGACGGGGCGTCCTGGAAGTCCTCCGAGCGCAAGATCAAGGACGTGCCGGACGTGCTGCCGCAGCCCGAGGGGCTGAGCCCGTCGATCGGCACCGCCGAGATCCGCACGAGCGTGTCGGCGGCCGGCTGGTACACCCAGAACTGGCTGCCGATGCCCTATCCGGCGACCAAGGTCGACATCGGCGGGCACTGGCGCTTCGAGCCGGTCGGCCGGACCCTGGTGGGCGACCGGGGCCAGACCACCCAGGGCGCCCAGTACCAGGTCAGCAGCCTCCAGGTGCGCCCGACGGCGGACCAGTTGGCCGCCGCGCAGCCCGCGCCGGCGGCGCTGGCGCGGGAGTACACGAAGGTCCCCCAGACCCTGCCGCGCATCGTCGGCACGACCGCCCGCAGGATCACCAGAGGCGCCACCACGGACTACCAGCGGGCCGTGCTGCTCCAGGACTGGTTCGCGGTGAAGGGCGGGTTCACGTACGACACCCAGGTCGAGTCCGGCAGTGGTACGGAGGCGATCGCCCGCTTCCTCAAGGACAAGCAGGGCTTCTGCGTCCACTTCTCCTTCACGATGGCCGCGATGGCCCGGACCCTGGGCATACCGGCCCGGGTGGCGGTGGGCTTCACGCCCGGCGAGCCGCGTGCGGACGGGACGATGTCGGTGGGGCTGCGGGACGCGCACGCGTGGCCCGAGCTGTACTTCGAGGGTGTGGGCTGGACCCGGTTCGAACCGACCCCCTCGCGCGGTTCCGCCCCCGACTACACCCGCCCCGACACCCCGTCGGGTGCCCCCAGCAACCCGGTGAAGCCCTCCGAGGGTCCCTCGGCGCGGCCCTCCGCGGCACCGGCCCCGTCCTCCTCCTGCCCGGCGCAGCTGCGCAAGCAGAACGAGTGCGGCGAGGTGGCCCCGGCGGCTCCCCTGGACGGCGACGACGGCGGAACCCCCGCGGCCACGGTGGCCGCGGTGGCCCTGGGCGTGTTCGCGGCGCTGGCGCTGCCGCTGCTGCCGTGGCTGTGGCGGGTACGGGTCCGCTCCCGGCGACTGGCCAGGGCCGGGCACCCGGAGGCCGATCCGGTCACCGCCACGCTGACGGTGTGGCGGGAGGTCATCGACACGGCCTGGGACCACGGCATCGTCCCCGACGACTCGCTGACGCCCCGCAAGGCGGCGGCGCGCATGGTGCGGCTGGGCGGCCTCGAGGGCCCGGCGGCGGAGTCGGCGCACCGCGCGGCAAGCGCGGTGGAACAGGTCCTGTACGCCCCGACCCCCCGGCCCCCCACGGGCCTCCCGGAGGCGGCCCAGGACATCCGCACGGGCCTGCGGACCTCCCTCCCTCTCCGGTCCCGCCTCCGAGCCGACCTGGCCCCCCGCTCGGCGGCCCGCCTGACCTGGACGGCAACGGCGAAGTGGCAGTCCCTGACGTCCGCGACGGCTACCCGTCTGGGCAGCTGCGGAGGACGGTCCTGAGGACGGTGTGGCGGAGGCCGACGAGGGGGTCGGCGTGAGGGGGTGAGGCGGGGGCCGACGGGAGCGCACCGGGCCGGAGCCAACGGCTCCCGCAGACCGGCGCCGCTTCCCCGGCGCCGACCCTCGCCCCTACGTGCCCGACCCCGGCACCCCGGCTTGGCCGCCCTCCTCTCCCGCCCGGCCCGCACCGGGCCGACCTTTCAAGACCGGGCGGACGCATATCCAGCCCGTCCGGCGCTTGAGGACGAGTGAGGCCGCAGGCCGAGGCGACGGCCCGCAGGGCGGGACGGCGGAGGCACCCCCCGAGGGCGCGATGAATCAGCCCGTCCGGCGCTTGAGGACGAGCAAGGCCGCAGGCCGAGCGACAAACCGCTGAGGGGCGACCACCGCATCGGTGGTCGCCCCTCAGCCACGTTCAAGCACAGCCCCGCCTAGCGACCGCCTTCGTCGCGGCGCCGCTGCCAGCGCTGCTCGATGCGGTCCATCACGGACCGCTTCGGGGCACGTGTGCGCGCCGCGGGCCGCGCCGCCACACCGCCGCCCACCGGCTGTTCGCCACGCCGTGGCGCCTTGCGCCAACCGGTGACCGCGAGCACGGCGCAGCCGAGCATGATGAGGAACCCGACCACACTGATCCAGATCCCCTGCCCGATACCAATCATGAGGAGCGCGATACCCACCAAAAAGCCAGCGACCGCCTGGTAGACCCGTCGTCGGGTGTACGTACGCAGCCCGCTTCCCTCAAGCGCTGTCGCGAACTTGGGATCTTCGGCGTACAGCGCTCGCTCCATCTGCTCGAGCATGCGCTGCTCGTGCTCCGAGAGCGGCACGGAGTCCTCCTACTCGTCGGTCGCGGGGGGCGACCGGATGCGGCCCCTTCAGGATAGGCAGGGAATCGCCCCCGTGAAACCCGCCCTCTACGCCAATTCGCCAATCCGAGCCGCCACGGCGGCCCGCCCGGTGGGGAGTGGATTCCCCATCGAACGACCCGCCATGCCGGACCATGTACCCCGATCATACGGGGCGAAGCCGCCGATCGGGGGGCCTGTGGCGTACTCCATGCCGCTACTCCGTCCGGGACAGCTTCGCTGATCAGCGTGGGGACGCCCGGGCGTGGGACCGGCCGCGCACCGGCGGCCCGCGCCGCGTCCGTCCGGGCGGCGGTCCGGGCAGCCGAACGGACGCCACCGGACGGGCGGACGCCGGATGAACGCCCGGGCACCCCGGGCACCCCGGGCACACTGGGGCACGCGCGGGGCACGCGCGCGGCGGACGCCGGGTCAGGCGCGCTTCTCGCCCAGGACGTGCAACTGCGTCGCCACGGAGTGGAACGCGGGCAGCTCGGCCGCCGCCGCCTCCAGCTTGAGCAGGGCGTCGAACGCCCCCGGCTCGGTGTCCACCAGCACCCCGGGCACCAGGTCCGCGAAGACCCGTACGCCGTGCACCGCGCCGACCTCGACCCCGGTCGCCGCGACCAGCTCGGTGAGCTGCTCGGCCGTGAACCGTCGCGGCACCGGGTCGCCGTCGCCCCAGCGCCCGGCCGGGTCGTCCAGGGCGCGGCGGGCCTCGGTGAAGTGCCCGGCGAGCGCGCGGGCGAGCACCGCACCCCCGAGACCGGCGGCGAGCAGGCTCAGCGCTCCCTCGGCGCGCAGCGCGTCCACCGCGTTGCGTACGCCCTCGGCCGGGTCCTCCACGTACTCCAGGACGCCGTGGCACAGCACCGCGTCGTAGCCGCCGCGCTCGACCACGTCGAAGAGGCCGAGCACATCGCCCTGCACACCACGGACCCGGTCGGCCACCTCGGCCTCGGCGGCCCGGCGCTCCAGGGCGAACAGCGCGTTGGGGCTGGGGTCGACCACGGTGACGCGGTGGCCGAGGCGGGCGACGGGCACCGCGAAGTTGCCCGAGCCGCCGCCGGTGTCCAGGACGTCCAGCGCCTCGCGCCCGGTCGCCTTGACCCGGCGGTCGAGGGCGTCTTTGAGGACGTCCCAGACCACGGCGGTACGGAGAGAGGCGCGGGGGCGCATGGGGTCCGGCACGGCAGTTGACTCCTCGGCGCGGCGCCGCCGCGGGACGGCGGGGCAAAGAACGGTGAAGGCCCGACCACCCTATTGCCTCGGGGGCCCGCCCCCGCTCATCCCCGCACCTCACCGCACCCCCGCGCCCGCGTCACCGCACCCTCACCCCGCGTCCGGCTCCCGGGTCCTCGGCTGGGGCAGCGCGGGCTGGAGGACGAGCAGGCGCTCGACCAGCCGCAGGAACATCGCCGCGTCGCGGATGAGGTCGTCCGCGTCGCGGACGGTGGCCGCGCCCTGGATGCCCGCCTCGGCGCGCGCCCGGCGGGTGGCGCCGGAGGCGAACAGCGCGCTCCACTCGGTCAGTTCGGGCGCTATCTCCGGCAGCACCTCCCAGGCGCTTCGGATCCGCTGCCGCCGGCGCGGCCCGGTCTCGGGCCGGCCGCGGGCGGCGAGGACGGCGGCGGCGGTGCGCAGCGCGGCCAGGTGCGCCGTCGCGTACCGCTCGTTGGGGGTGTCGAGCACGGCGGCCTCGTCCAGACCGCTGCGGGCCTGGGCGAGCAGGTCGAGGGCGGCGGGTGGCGCGCCACCCCTGCGCAGCACGGGGTGGATGTCGCTCGCGGGACCGTTCAGTGAGGGGGCAGGGCCGAGGGGGCGGGGCCGATGGGCGGCTGCCGCGCGATGGCTGGCCATGACGAACCTCCTGTCGTCGTGTGACGGCGCTGTGGCCGTATGTGTCCATCGTGAGGGCCCCCACTGACAATCGGCCGTCAGCGAGCCCTCCGCTGGACCTCCCCAGGCCCTTACCCCGCCCTCCCCCGCCCGTGACCTGCCTCTTTGCCTCGTACGCGGGTTCGGGGTTACTTTTGTACTGACCAGTCAGTTCAAAGAATTCGTCAGCCAACGAATGGGGGGAACGTGGACAGCCCGCACGGGGCAGGCGTCACCGCCGAGGACTTCGGGCTCAAGGGGCCGCGCGGCTGGGCCTTCCGGAACGTGCGGCTGGAGGCCGCACCCGGTTCGCTCGTCGCCATCGAGGGCCCATCCGGCTCCGGGCGTACCTGTCTGCTTCTGGCTCTCACCGGCCGGATGAAACCCACCGAGGGCCACGCCGAGGTCGGCGGCGAGCGGCTGCCGCGCAGGATGGCCGCCGTCCGCCGGTTCAGCGCCCTGGGCCCGGTCCCGGGAGTGAACGACCTCGACCCCGCCCTGACCGTCGCCGAGCACCTGCGCGAACGGGCGCTGCTCCAGCACCGCTTCGACGGTTCCCCGCGCGCGCTGCTGCGCACGCCCGCCGAACGCCGCACCCGGGCCAGGGCCACGATCGACGAGGCGCTGAAGGCCGCGCGCCTCGACCTCGCCACCCTGCCGAAGGGCGAACGCACCTACGTACGCGATCTGGAGCGGCTGGAGGCGCTGCGCCTGTCCGTGGCGCTGGGGCTGATGGGACGGCCGAGGCTGCTCGGCGTCGACGACACCGACATGAAGCTCTCCGACGTCGAGCGCGCCGAGGCGTGGGCGCTGCTGCGGTCCACGGCCGACGCCGGGACGACGGTGCTCGCCGTCTGCAGCCAGGCCCCCGAGGAGGCCGACCTGGCGGTGGGGACCACGCGGGACCAGCAGCACCAGCAGGACCAGCAGGACGGCAAGGACGGGCAGGACGGGGACGAGAAGGACGAGGAGGGGGCGGGGGATGCGTTCGCCACGACTGGCCGCGCTTGAGCTGAGGCGGTTCGGCAGGGGGAAGCTGCCGCGGGCCGCGCTGGTCGCGCTCCTGCTGCTGCCGCTGCTGTACGGGGCGCTCTACCTGTGGTCGTTCTGGGATCCGTACGGACGGCTCGACCGGGTGCCGGTGGCGCTGGTCAACGAGGACAAGGGCGCCACCGCCGGCGGCCAGAAGATCACCGCGGGCGACGGCATAGCCGAGGGGCTGCACGACAGCAAGACGTTCGACTGGCACGAGGTCAGCGGCGAGGAGGCGCGCAAGGGCGTCGAGGACGGCACGTACTACCTGTCGCTGACCATGCCCGCCGACTTCAGCGAGCGGATCGCGTCGAGCTCCGGCGACTCCCCCGAGACGGGCGCCCTCCAGGTGCGCACCAACGACGCCAACAACTACATCGTGGGATCCATCTCCCGCACGGTCTTCTCCGAGGTGCGCTCGGCGGCCTCCGCCAAGGCCTCGCGCTCCTTCCTGGACAAGATCTTCATCTCCTTCTCCGACCTGCACGACCAGACCGAGAAGGCGGCCAAGGGCGCCGCCGACCTCAAGGGGGGCCTGGGCAAGGCGAAGAAGGGCTCCAAGGACCTCGCGGACGGCCTGGGCGACGCCAAGGCGGGCAGCGGCAAGCTGGCGGGCGGCATCAAGAAGCTCGACAGCGGCTCCGCGGAGCTGGAGACCGGCGCCCGCAAGGTCGCGGCCGGCACCCAGACCCTGGCCAACAAGGTCAACACGGCGGCGGACGAGGCACGTCCCTTCCTGAAGGAGAACGCCAAGGCCATCGGGGACACGGCCCGGCTGGTCGACGACACGGTGGGGCCGGTGCGCGACAACCTGGCCGCCGTGATCAAGGCGGCGCCCGCCGCCGCGACCGGCGCCCGCAAGGCCTCCGACGACCTCGACTCGGTGTACGCCAAGCTCTGCCAAGCGTCCGCGACGCCGGGCCCCGGCTGCCCCGAGCTCAAGCGCGCCAAGAAGGCGGCGGCGACCGCGGCCACCCTCGCCGAGGACCTCAACAGGGTGATCCAGGACCAGAACAGCGACTTCAAGACGCTCGACAAGAACCTCGTGGAGCTCCAGAAGCAGGCGCGCCGGGTCGCCAAGAACGCGCCGACGCTCGCCAAGGACCTCGACAAGGCCGTGGGGGACATCAACGCCCTCAACAAGGGCGCCAAGCAGGTCGCCAAGGGCGCCGGCACCCTGCACTCCGGTCTCACCACGGCCAGGACCGGCGCCACCGACCTGGACAGCGGTGTCGGCAAGCTCAAGAAGGGCGCGGGCACCCTCGACGGCGGCCTGCTCAAGCTCTCCGACGGCTCCGCGCAGCTCGCGGGCGGACTCCACGACGGCGTCGGCAAGATCCCCGACTACGACAAGCAGGACCGCGACAAGCGCACCGAGGTGATGGCCGACCCGGTCAGGCTCGCCTCGCAGGCGCTGCACAAGGCGCCCAACTACGGCACCGGCTTCGCCCCGTACTTCATCCCGCTCTCCCTGTGGGTGGGCGCGATGGTCGCCTACATGCTGATCCAGCCGCTCAACCGGCGGGCGCTCGCGACCGGCGCCCCGGCGTGGCGGATCGCGCTGGCGGGCTGGCTGCCGGTGGCGGCGGTCGGGGTGCTCCAGGTGGGCGCGCTGATGACGGTGCTGCACTACGGACTCGGCCTGGAGATGCAACGCGCCGCGGGCACCATCGGGTTCCTGACGCTCGTCTCGTGCTGTTTCGCGGCGATCGTGCAGTGGCTCAACGCCCGCTTCGGGGCGGCCGGACGCATCCTGGTGCTGGCGCTGCTGATGCTCCAGCTGACCTCGGCGGGCGGCACCTACCCGGTGCAGACCAGCCCGGCGTTCTTCAACGCGATCCACCCGTACCTGCCGATGAGTTACGTGGTCGAGGGGCTGCGCAGGCTCATCACCGGAGGCGGGCTCGGACCGGTGTGGCAGGGGTGCGCGGTACTGGTGGCGTTCACCGTGGGCGCGCTGGCGCTCACCGCGCTGTCGGCGAGGCGGAAGCAGGTCTGGACGCTGGACCGGCTCCACCCCGAGCTGAGCCTCTAGGGGCGCCGGACCTGTGAGAATCGACCGCATGGAGTCCAGCACCAGACGGCAGGCGACCCGGCAGAAGCTCTACGAGGCGGCGGTGACGCTCATCGCCGAGCAGGGGTTCTCGGCGACCACCGTCGACGAGATCGCGGAGCGGGCCGGTGTCGCCAAGGGCACCGTCTACTACAACTTCAAGAGCAAGACCGAGCTGTTCGAGGAGCTGCTGCGGCACGGGGTGGGGCTGCTCACCGCCTCGCTCCAGGAGGCCGCCGACGTCACCCACGCGCGCGGTGGCAGCAGGGTCGAGGCGCTGGACGCCATGATCCGGGCCGGTCTGGAGTTCATCCACCGCTATCCGGCCTTCACCCAGCTGTACGTGGCGGAGCTGTGGCGCACCAACCGTGCCTGGCAGTCCACCTTGATGGTGGTGCGCCGGGAGGCGGTCGCCGTCGTCGAGACGGTGCTGCGCGAGGCCGTCGCGGAGGGCGAGCTGAGCGAGGAGATCGACATCCCGCTCACGGCGGCCGCGCTGGTCGGGATGGTGCTGGTGGCGGCGCTCGACTGGCAGGCCTTCCAGAGCGAGCGCTCCCTGGACGAGGTGCACGCGGCGCTGTCGCGGCTGCTGCACGGGAGGGTCAGCGGACGCTGAGCGCCGCCACGCGCGCGTGGACACACCGGTGCGGCGAGGCCCCGATCCCCCCTGGGCCTCGCCGCACCGGCGTATTTCCTTCGGAACACGTCCCCCGTACGTCGCTCTGGGCACTTCAGTACCCCCGTACCCCCCGTGCCCCGTTCGGTCGGGGGAGCCGCGCTCGTTCCGCCGCCCCGTGTCGGCGGTACGGGCGCGTCTGCCCCTTCCGTGTCCTCCACTCTTCCGTCCGCGCAGGTGGGACCCCATCCGCGCAACTACTCATCTCCTCTCCTGAGTACGGATACTCAGGCGTGTGTGCTCAACCCCAGCCCGGGAAAGCCGGAACTGGTTACGATCACGTCCGTGTCCGTACTCCCCCTGGTGTTCACCAGCGGCTGGGCCAGCGGAATCAACGCGTACGCGGTGGTCCTGCTGCTCGGCGTCTTCGGCGCGACCGGGGTCACCGACGAGGTGCCCGACGCGCTCCAGCGCCCCGACGTCCTGATCGTCGCGGGGGTGCTCTTCCTCTGCGAGGCCGTCGCGGACAAGATCCCGTACGTCGACTCGGTCTGGGACTCCGTGCACACGGTGATCCGGCCGGTGGCGGGGGCCGTGGTCGGCGCGCTGCTGGCCGGGCAGAGCGGGTCGCTGCCGGATCTGGCGGCGGGCGCGATCGGCGGATCGACGGCGCTGACGAGCCATCTGGTGAAGGCCGGGACGCGGATGGCGGTGAACACCTCGCCGGAGCCGTTCAGCAACATCGCGCTGAGCACCGCCGAGGACCTCGGCGTCGCCGCGATCATCAGTTTCGCGATCTTCCACCCGGTCGCCGCGGCCGTGATCGCGGGCATCCTGCTCCTGCTGGGCGTGGCGATACTGGTCTTCCTCTGGAGCCGGATCCGCCGCTTCCGGCGGCGTCGCGCCCAGCTCCGCGAGGAGCGGCGGCTGGCCGCCGCCCGGGAGGCGGGCCCGCCCCGGTGAGGCCGCCCGCCCCGCGCGGCGGCGTTGTCAGTGGCGGCCGATAAAGTCCCTGGCATGGCACGGATTGCGGTGATCGGCGCCGGGATGGGCGCCATGGCGGCTGCCGCCCGGCTGGCCGTGGCAGGCCACCGGGTGACGGTGTACGAGCGCGCTTCGACGTACGGCGGGGCGCTGGGCAGGGTCGAGCGGGACGGGTTCGTGTTCGACACCGGCCCCGGTCTGCTGCGCCTGCCCGCGGTCTACCGCGACCTGTTCCTCAAGACCGGCAAGGAGCCGCTGGAGGACCGCGTCGCGCTCACGCCCACCGACCCCGCCGCCCGCCACCTCTTCGCCGACGGCACGGACGTCTCGCTGCCCAACGCCTCGCGCGCGGGCGTCGTCTCGGCGCTGGACGGAGCGCTCGGCGCGGGGGCGGGCGAGAAATGGGGCGACTTCCTGGGGCGCGCTCGGGACGCCTGGGACCGCTCGCGCCGCCCGCTCCTGGAGGAGCCGCTCTGGGCCGACTGGCAGGTCCTGGCCCGCGACCCGTATCCGGCGCTCAGACAGCGCCGCCTCCTGCGCTCCCCCCGCCAGGCGTCCACGCTCGCGGAGGTCGGCGCATGGGAGCTGGGCGACGCCCGTCTGGCCGCGCTCCTGACGAGCTACGCGCTGGCCGAGGGCCTGGACCCGCGCACGGCCCCCGCGAGTGCCGCCCTGCTGCCGTACCTGGAACAGACCTTCGGCAGTTGGTATGTGCGCGGCGGTATGCGGGAGCTGGCGCGGGCGGTGTACGAGCGGTGCCTGAAGCGGCGCGTCGCCTTCGTCTTCGACGCCGAGGTCACCGGGATCGTCGAGAAGGACGGCCGCGCGGCGGGCGTGGAGCTGGCGTCGGGCGAGGTGGCGGAGGCGGACCACGTGGTCCTCGCCGCCCAGCCGCGCCCGGGTGCGGGCCCGCTGCGCGGGCGCGAGCCGTGGGGGGACGGCGAGGTGCGTCCGGCGGCCGGCCCGGCCCCCGGGCGGTTCACGGTGCTGCTCGCCCTGCGCGGCGGGCGCCCGGCCGACGCGGTGCACCGCACGGTCGTCCACTCCCCCGACCCGGCCGCCGAGGCGGAGGCGGTCTTCACCGCCGGCCGCCCGGCGATACCGCCGACGGTCACGGTGCTGCGCCCCGACGACCCGTCCACCCGCCCGGACGACGCCCACGAAGCCGTCACGCTGACCGCGACCGTGCCCGCGCACGGCCAGGTCGACTGGAGCGACGAGCAGACCCGCGAGCGGTACGCGGACACACTGGTCCAGGCCGCCGGGGCGGCGGTGCCGGGGCTGGGCGAGCGCGTCCTGTGGCGTGTGGTGCGCACCCCCGCGGACACCGAGGCCGAGACCAGCGCCGAGGGCGGCTCGGTCCCCGCGCCCTCGCTGGCCGGGGCCGGTGCCGCCCGGCTGCACCCGGGCAACCGCACGAGCCTGCCGGGCCTGTATCTGGCGGGCGGCTGGGCCCACCCCGGTGGCGGGCTGGCGCATGCCGGGATGTCCGGGGCGCTGGTCAGCGGCCTGATCGTGGAGGGCGACGACTTCCGCGGCTCCCAGTGAGCGCCACGGTCGAGCGGGCCGCCGGGCCACCCCGGCGATCACTCAATAGCGGTACGGCTGCTGTTCGTTGAGGTAACCGGATCCGGTGCCGCCGCCCGTCCCGTTGCCGTACTCCCCGCTGTACGGGTACGGCGCAGGCTGCTCCTCCGCGTACGGCTGGGGCTCGTTGTCACGCTGCTGCGGCACCCAGACCCCGCCGGGCGGGGTGTCCATGCCGTAGTTCTGGGCGTAGGGGTCGGCGTAGGCCTGCTGGGGCGCGGCATAGCTGTCGTAGCTGCCGTAGCCCTGGGTGGTGCCGCTGCCGATGTACGGGTCGGAGTACGCGGCGTAGCTCTGCTGACCCGTGTCCGTGCCGTAGTCGTACTGGCTCGCGTAGGGGTCGGCGAACTGCTGCTGTCCGGTGTCGAACCCGGCGTACTGCTGCTGGGCGCCGGCGGGGGCGCTCTCGCTGTAGACGCCGTACTGGCCGGTGTCGTCGGGCAGCGGCTGCGGCTCGTAGACGGCCTCCCGGGCGGCGCCCGCGAGGTCGGCCTCCTCGCCCGCCGGTGCGCCCTGCGGGGCACTGCCCTCGCCGTCCTCGTACCGGACGTCGGAGACCTGGAGCACCGGGTCGTTCAGCGGGGCCGCGCCACCCGCGCGGCGACGACGGCTGGCACCCGGCCTGCCGCCGACCGCCCATCCCGTGGAGAAGCCCCGGCGGAAGGAGAGCGTCACGCAGGTCTGGCCGACCGCGAAGGCCAGCGCGCCCAGGATGATCACGAAGACCGACGGCAGGAGCACGCCCAGGACCACGCCCATGAAGCCCGCGAAGGCCAGCAGCCGCCAGCGCAGCCGCGCCTTGTACTGAAGGAGCACTTCGCCGAGCAGCCAGAGCGCGACGACGCCGAACGCGATGTAGAGGACCGCCCAGCCCATGTACGCCCCTCTCCAGGCGGCCGCCGCCCCCCTTGTCGGGACGGTCGGCCGGTACGCCAGATGCGACTGATCAGGGCTGCTGGTGCAGACCCAGATTCTCGTAGATCTCGAGTGTCGCCGTGGAGTTGTTGAGGGTAATGAAGTGCAACCCGGGTACGCCATCGGCGAGCAGCCGCGCGCAGAACTCCGTGGCGAACTCGATGCCAATGGAGCGTACAGCGGCCGGATCGTCCTTGACGGCGAGGATCCGCTCTTTCAGCTCGGGCGGGAACTCGGCGTTGCTGAGCTGGGGCAGCCGTTCCAGCTGCTTCACGCTGGTCACCGGCATGACCTCGGGGATGATCGGGGTCGTGCAGCCCGCCGCCGCGGCCTTGTCGCGCAGCCGCAGATAGCTCTCGGGCCGGAAGAACATCTGCGTGATGGCGTAGTCCGCGCCGGCCCGGCACTTGTCGACGAAGTGCCGTACGTCGGTGTCCCATGCGGTGGAGCGCGGGTGCATCTCCGGGAAGGCCGCGACGCCGACGCAGAAGTCGCCCGACTCCTTGATGAGGCGGACCAGGTCCGCCGCGTAGGTGACGCCCTCGGGGTGCTTGACCCATTCGCCCATCGGATCGCCGGGCGGGTCGCCCCGGACTGCGAGGATGTTGCGGATCCCGGCGTCCGCGTACTGGCCGATCATGTTGCGCAGCTCGGCGACCGAGTGCCCGACGGCCGTGAGGTGGGCGACCGGGGTCAGCGTGGAGTCGGCGGCGATCTGCTCGGTGGCCTTGACGGTGCCGGAGCGGGTGGAGCCGCCCGCGCCGTAGGTCACGGAGACGAAGCTCGGGGCCACCGCCTCCACCCGGCGCAGCGCGTTCCAGAGGTTGCGCTCGCCCTTCTCGGTCTTGGGCGCCCAGAACTCGAACGAGTACGTCGTCTCACCGGTCGCGAGCATCTCGCGCACGGTGCGTGCGTGGTCCGTCCTGGTGGAAGCAGTGCCAAGGGCCATAACGGCAGGTTAGCCAGGGCCTGGCGGTCCCCCAACAAGACCGGGGTAAATTGTCCGTATGGTCGGACTCTTGTCCATCCCTCGGACAACCGGCCGCTAGGGGGCCACCAGCCGTTCACGTATGCGCCCGGCGAGCTTCGCCGTCGCCTCGGCCGGGTCGTCGGCCTCGGTGATCGCACGGACCACCACGATCCGCTCGGCGCCCGCGTCGAGCACCTCGTCGAGGTTGGCGGCGTCGATGCCGCCGATCGCGAACCAGGGGCGCTCGGTGGCGAGCGAGGCCGTGTAGCGCACCAGGTCCAGGCCCGGGGCGTGGCGGCCGGGCTTGGTGGGGGTGGGCCAGCAGGGGCCCGTGCAGAAGTAGTCCACGCCCGGCTCGACGGCCGCCGCGAAGGCCTCCGCGTCGGCGTGTGTGGAGCGGCCGATCAGGACCTCGTCGCCCAGGATCGCCCGGGCGGCCGGGACCGGCAGGTCGCCCTGGCCCAGGTGCAGCACGTCCGCGCCGATGGCGTGCGCCACGTCGGCCCGGTCGTTGACCGAGAGCAGCTTGCCGTGCCGGCGGCAGGCGTCGGCGAAGACGGCGAGGTGCTCCAGCTCCTCGGCGGCCTCCATGCCCTTGTCCCGCAGCTGGACGATGTCCACGCCCGAGGAGAGCACCGCGTCCAGGAAGGCGGGCAGGTCGCCCTGGCGCCTGCGCGCGTCCGTGCAGAGGTACAGGCGGGCGTCGGCGAGCCGCTCACGGGCCGTGGGCATGAAGGTCCCCCGTGGGATGCGGTGGGCGCGGGCCGGGGGACCGGTCCGCGCCGCACCTGGTGGCGATCGGGTCAGACGGCGAGCGCCTGGGCGCGGCGCTTCACCTCCGTGCCGCGATTCTCGCTCAGGGCCTGCGCGGGGGTGCCGGGCAGGGTCGGGTCGGGGGTGAAGAGCCACTCCAGCATCTCCTGGTCGGAGTAGCCGTCGTCCCGCAGGAGGGTGAGGGTGCCGCTGAGGCCCTTCACGACCTTGTCGCCGTCGATGAAGGCGGCGGGCACCTGCAGCGTCCTGTTCTCACCGCGGCGCACGGCGATGAGCTGGCCCTCCTTGACCAGCTGCCGCACTCGCGTCACCTCAACGTCGAGCATCTCGGCGATGTCGGGGAGGTGGAGCCAGGCGGGGACGAGTGCATCGGTTTTCGCGTCAATCTCGGTCACGGGACAAGCGTGCCATCCCGGACTGACACTCGGTAGCCGGAGGTCAGCCGAGTGCCGCCTTGAGGGGGACGGACGGGTCGGCGGCGCGGACCGGATCCAGCCTCGCACCTGCCTCGATGAGCTTGCGGCCCTGCGCCAGATCGCGCGGTCGGCCGACGGCCAGGAGGGCGACGAGCACGTCCTCGCGCAGCCAGCAGACCGACCAGGCGGCGCCCGCCGGGTCCCCCCGCCACAGCAGCCGGTCGGCCCCGCCGTGGTGACCGGCGTACTGCACGAACCTGCCGAACTGCTCGGACCAGAAGTAGGGCACCGGGTCGTACGGGAGGACCGCCTCGCCGATGATGTCCGCGGCCACCGTGCGCGGCCCCTGGAGGGCGTTGTCCCAGTGGTGGATGAGCAGCCGCTCGCCGTACCGGCCCGAGGGGAAGGAAGCGCAGTCGCCGACCGCGTAGACGTCCGGCAGGGAGGTGCGCAGCCGGTCGTCGGCGGTGACCGCGCCCTCCGCCCCGCGCTCGATGCCGGTGCCCGCCAGCCAGTCGGTGGTGGGCCGGGCGCCGATGCCGACGACGACCGCGTCGGCGGGCAGCCTGCGGCCGTCAGCGAGGACGACGGCCCCGGGCTCGACGGCCGCCACGCGCGCGTGGGTGAGCAGTTCCGCGCCGCTCTCCGCGTACCAGGCGGCCATCGGCTCGGTGACCTCGGCAGGCAGCGCGCCCGCGAGCGGGCGGTCCGCGGCCTCGACGACGGTGACCGCGCAGCCCGCCTCGCGCGCGGCCGTGGCGAACTCGGCGCCGATCCAGCCCGCCCCGACGACCACGACGCGCCGCTGCGCGCCGAGCACCGCCCGCAGCCGTCCCGCGTCGTCGAGGGTGCGCAGCAGATGGACGTCCGGAAGGTCCTCGATGCCGGGCAGGGTGAGGGGTTCGGCGCCGGAGGCGATCACCAGCGCGTCGTACGGGACGGGCCCGGCCGCGGTGTCGACCTCGTGCTCACGCGCGCGTACGCCGGTGACCGGCTCGCCCAGGCGCAGCTCCACGCCGAGGCCCTCGAAGTCCACCTCGAAGGCCGAGCTCTCGGCCTTGCCGAGCAGCACCGCCTTGGAGAGCGGGGGCCGGTCGTAGGGCTGGTGGGGTTCGGCGCCGATGAGGGTGATCCGGCCGGGGAAGCCCTGTTCGCGCAGGGCCACCGCGGTCTGGACCCCGGCCATGCCCGCGCCGACGACCACCACGTGCCGCTGTTCCGCATGCGTCTGCTGTTCGCTCACCCGATCACCATAAACAGCTGACGAATCGTCAGACAGCCCGGCCCGGACGCTCCCTACTGCCGATGGGCCGCTGGGGTTAGTCTGGCCGACGTACCGTCCGCGCTCCGAGGCCCCGGCCCCGGGACGCGCGGCGGCACGACAACCATCTCGCGGGAGCCCGGACGCACCGGGCTGAGAGGGAGGCTGCGGCGGCCTCCGACCGTACGAACCTGATCCGGGTCATGCCGGCGAAGGGAGGGGCTGGACGCCCATGCATTCATCCCGAAAAGGGGCAGTTCCCCACGGGTCGGACGTGCTGGTGATCGGTGGCGGCATCATCGGCCTCGTCACGGCCTGGCGGGCCGCGCGGCAAGGTATGCGCACCGCGCTCGCCGACCCCGCGCCCGGCGGCGGCGCCGCCCAGGTCGCGGCCGGCATGCTCGCCGCCGTCACCGAGCTCCACTACGGCGAGGAGACCCTCCTCGGCCTCAACCTGGCCTCCGCCCGGCGCTACCCGGACTTCGTGGCCGAGCTGGAGGAGGCGAGCGGCCTCACCACCGGCTACCGCGCCTGCGGCACCCTCGCGGTCGCCCTGGACGCCGACGACCGCGCCCATCTGCGCGAGCTGCACGCGCTCCAGCAGCGCCTCGGGCTCGACTCCCAGTGGCTCACCGGGCGCGAGTGCCGCCGCCTGGAGCCGATGCTGGCGCCCGGGGTGCGCGGCGGTCTGCGGGTCGACGGCGACCACCAGATCGACCCGCGCCGCCTCGCCAGGGCCCTTCTGGCGGCCTGCGAGCGGGCCGGGGTGGAGTTCCACCACGGCCGGGCCGAACGGCTCTCGGTGGTCCGCGAGCGGGCCGCGGGGGCGGTCCTGGCCGACGGCACCGCGCTCGCCGCCGACCAGGTCGTCCTCGCGGGCGGCAGCCTCAGCGCCCGGCTCGCCGGGCTCCCGGACGAGGTGCGCCCTCCCGTACGCCCGGTCAAGGGCCAGGTGCTGCGGCTGACCGTGCCGCCCGCGTACGCCCCGTTCCTGTCCCGCACGGTCCGCGCGGTGGTCCGCGGCAGCCACGTCTACCTGGTGCCGCGCGCCGACGGCGAGCTCGTGGTCGGCGCCACCAGCGAGGAGCTGGGCTGGGACACCACCGTCACCGCCGGCGGCGTCTACGAACTGCTGCGCGACGCGCACGAGCTGGTGCCCGGCATCACCGAGCTCCCGCTCACCGAGACCCGCGCCGGGCTGCGCCCCGGCTCCCCCGACAACGCGCCGCTGCTCGGCCCGACCGCGCTGCCCGGTCTGCACCTGGCCACCGGCCACTACCGCAACGGGGTGCTGCTCACCCCCGTCACCGGCGACGCCCTGGCGCACGCGCTGGCCACCGGCGAACTGCCCGCCGAGGCGCGCCCCTTCACCCCCGGCCGTTTCACCTCCGCCCCGGCGGAGTCCGTACCGCAGGAGCTGACCGTATGACCGCCTCCTTGACGACCGTGTCCGTGAACGGCGAGGCGCGCGACCTCGCCGCCGGCACCACCCTCGACGTCCTCGTCTCCACGTTGACGCCCGCGCCCGCCGGGGTCGCCGCCGCCGTCAACGAGACGGTGGTGCCGCGCGGCCGGTGGGCCGCGACCACGCTCGGCGACGGTGACCGCGTCGAGGTCCTGACCGCCGTGCAGGGGGGCTGACCATGGCCGACGACCTGTTCTCCCTCGGCGGTACGACCTTCACCTCGCGGCTGATCATGGGCACCGGCGGGGCGCCGAGCCTGGACGTCCTGGAGCGCTCGCTCGCCGCCTCCGGCACGGAGCTGACGACCGTCGCGATGCGCCGCCTCGACCCGACCGTGCAGGGCTCGGTCCTGTCCGTCCTGGAGAAGCTCGGCATCTCCGTCCTGCCGAACACGGCCGGCTGCTTCACCGCCGGGGAGGCGGTCCTCACCGCCCGCCTCGCGCGCGAGGCGCTCGGCACGGACTGGGTGAAGCTGGAGGTGGTCGCCGACGAGCGCACCCTGCTGCCCGATCCGGTCGAGCTGCTCGACGCGGCGGAAGTGCTGGTCGACGACGGATTCACGGTGCTGCCGTACACCAGCGACGACCCGGTGCTGGCCCGGCGGCTGGAGGACGTGGGGTGCGCGGCGATCATGCCGCTGGGCTCCCCCATCGGCTCCGGGCTGGGCATCCGCAACCCGCACAACTTCGAGCTGATCGTGGACCGCGCCACCGTCCCGGTCATCCTGGACGCGGGCGCGGGCACGGCCTCCGACGCGGCGCTCGCCATGGAGCTGGGGTGCTCGGCGGTGATGCTCGCCTCGGCGGTCACGCGCGCGCAGGAGCCGGTGCTGATGGCGGAGGCGATGCGGTACGCGGTGGAGGCGGGGCGCCTGGCGTACCGGGCGGGCCGCATCCCCCGCCGCCACTTCGCCGAGGCGTCGTCACCACGCGAGGGCCGAGCGGCCCTGGACCCGGAACGCCCGGCGTTCTGAGGGGGCGCCTGGCGGCGGGCCGGGCCAGGTGGGGTGCGCTCGGCTGCGGGGCGGTCCTGGGTCGCTGTTCGTGTGCCCGCAGCGGGTGGTTGCTCACGCGGTTCCCCGCGCCCCTTGGGGTGGGGTGCCTGCGGGGCGGGGGGCTGCGGGGCGGGTGGGGCGCGTTCTCGTCTGCGGGCCGGTGGGGGCTGGTCGCGCAGTTCCCCGCGCCCCTGAGAGGGCCCTGCGGGCCCATCGGGTGGCCCGACCGCCGCCGAGGATTCACCCCGGCCACCCCAGGGGCGCGGGGAACTGCGCGAGCAACCCCCCACCACCCGCAGACGAAGACCACCCCCCCCACCCCACCCCCCACGTCACAGCTCCGCTTCAGTCCCGCCCCACCCCCACCCGGGACGGCAGGGGTGTCCGAGGCCGCTCGTAGACTCTGCTGCGTGGATACGACCCTTCAGGACCCGCTCGTCGGGCAGGTGCTCGACAGCCGCTACCGCGTCGAGGCACGCATCGCCGTCGGCGGTATGGCCACGGTCTACCGGGCCGTCGACACCCGGCTCGACCGGGTGCTCGCCCTCAAGGTGATGCACCCGGCCCTCGCCGCCGACGGCTCGTTCGTGGAGCGGTTCATCCGCGAGGCCAAGTCCGTCGCCCGGCTCGCCCACCCCAACGTGGTCGGCGTCTTCGACCAGGGCACCGACGGCGGATACGTCTACCTGGCGATGGAGTACGTGGCGGGCTGCACCCTGCGCGACGTGCTGCGCGAGCGCGGCGCCCTCCAGCCCCGGGCCGCCCTGGACATCCTGGAGCCGGTCCTGGCCGCGCTCGGCGCGGCCCACCGCGCCGGCTTCGTCCACCGGGACATGAAGCCGGAGAACGTGCTGATAGGGGACGACGGCCGGGTCAAGGTCGCCGACTTCGGCCTGGTCAGGGCCGTGGACGCGGTCACCAGCACCACCGGGA
Source organism: Streptomyces sp. NPDC005878 (assembly GCF_040629815.1). Classification (NCBI taxonomy): domain Bacteria; kingdom Bacillati; phylum Actinomycetota; class Actinomycetes; order Kitasatosporales; family Streptomycetaceae; genus Streptomyces; species Streptomyces sp. NPDC005878. Next base: position 4,822 of record NZ_JBEXWK010000007.1, on the reverse strand, counting down.
GCGTCCTCGGCACCGTCTCCTACCTCGCCCCCGAGCAGATCGAGCACGGCACCGCGGACACCCGCGCGGACGTCTACGCGTGCGGCGTCGTGCTCTACGAGATGCTCACCGGCGCCAAGCCGCACTCCGGCGAGAACGCCGCCCAGATCCTCTACGCCCACCTCCACGAGGGCGTGCCCGCCCCGTCCGCCGCCGTGCCCGGTCTCGCCCTGGAGCTGGACGAGCTGGTGGCGTCGGCGACCGCCCGCCACCCCGACGCGCGGCCGTACGACGCGGTGGGCCTGCTCGCGCAGACCCACGCGGCCCGTGCCGCGCTCACCGACGAGCAACTGGACGCGGAGCCCCCGCAGGCCCTGCCGACGGCCCGGACCACCGGCTCCGAGGACCGTACGAGCGTCATACCGCGCGCGGCCGCGACCCCGCCCCGGGGCACCCCGCCCACCCCCGGCGCCGCCCCGCTCCCCGCCGAGCAGGACCCTGTCAACCGCACCAGCCGGCTCACCCTGCCGCCGCCCGAGGCCGTCCCCACGCGCGCGCGGGGCGGCCGGACCCGCCTCGTCCTGAACGGCCGGCGCGGCCTGATCACGGTGATCGCCGCCGTGCTGCTGGTCCTGGGGGTCGGCGCCGGGGTCTGGTACATCAACTCCGGCCAGTTCACCCACGTCCCCGCCGTCATCGGGCAGAGCGAGAGCGCCGCCAAGAAGCGGCTGGAGGACGCGGGCCTGTCGGTGAAGAAGGTCGACCGCCGCCACAGCGACACCGTCAAGCGCGGCACGGTGATCGAGACGGACCCGGAGACGGGCGCGCGCGTGCGCGGCAACGCCTCGGTGACCGTCGTGATCTCCAGTGGACCCGAGATGGTCAAGGTCCCGGACATCGGCGGCAAGTCGCTGGACGACGCCAAGAAGGCCCTGACCGACGCGGGGCTCACCCCGGGCGCGGTCACCGAGGAGTTCGACGAGGACATCGACCAGGGCTCGGTCGTCAGCACCGAACCGGCCGCCGGCGCCCGGCGCCGCGCGGACACCGCGGTCGCCCTCGTCGTCAGCAAGGGCGCCCCGATCGAGACCCCCGGCGTCGTCGGGGACTCGGTGGAGGACGCCACCTCCGCCCTGAAGGACGCGGGCCTGGAGGTCACCATCGCGCCCGAGCAGGTCAACTCGCCGGAGGAGGCGGGCAGCGTCGCCGCCCAGTCCGCGGCCGAGGGCTCCCGCCTCGCCAAGGGCGACACGGTCACGCTCACCGTCTCCAAGGGCCCGCGGATGGTCACGGTGCCCAAGGTGACCGGCAAGAAGAGCGACGACGCCAAGAAGGAACTGGAGAAGGCCGGCTTCAAGGTCAAGGTCGACCACGGCTTCCCGTTCCTCAGCGACGAGATCGCGAGCCAGTCCGTCGAGGCCGGCTCCCAGGCGCCCGAGGGCTCCACCATCACCATCAAGACCAAGGGACTCTGAACCACCCCATGCGCAACCCCATCGGCGGCCATGTGCCCGTGGCCGGCGGCCTCGCCACGACCGGCCTCGCCTACGCGCGCGACATCGGCGCCGAGACCGTCCAGGTCTTCGTCGCCAACCCGCGCGGCTGGGCGACACCGCCCGGCAACCCGGCCCAGGACGAGAAGTTCCGCGCGGAGTGCGCCGCCGGGGGCATCTCCGCGTACGTCCACGCCCCGTACCTGATCAACTTCGGCTCGCACACCGAGGCGACGGCCGAGCGGTCGGTGGAGTCGCTGCGGCACTCGCTGCGCCGGGGCCGCGAGATCGGCGCGCTCGGCGTGGTCGTGCACACCGGCTCGGCGACCGGCGGCAGGCCGCGCGCCGAGGCGCTGGCTCAGGTACGGGAGCGGCTGCTGCCCCTCCTGGACGAGCTCACCCACGACGACGACCCGTTCCTGCTGCTGGAGTCGACGGCCGGGCAGGGGTCCTCGCTGTGCTCGCGGACCTGGGACTTCGGCCCGTACTTCGAGGCGCTGGACGCCCACCCCCGGCTCGGCGTCTGCCTGGACACCTGCCACATCCACGCCGCCGGGCACGACCTGGCCGCGCCCGGCGGGGCGGCGCAGACCCTGGACCTGCTGGTGGAGACCGTAGGCGCGGGGCGGCTGAAGCTGATCCACGCCAACGACTCCAAGGAGGGCGTCGACTCGCACCTGGACCGACACGTGAACATCGGCGCGGGCCACATAGGCGCCGAGCCGTTCGGCGAACTGCTCGGACACCCGGCGACCGAGGGCGTACCGCTGATCATCGAGACGCCCGGCGGGAAGGAGGGACAAGCGGCGGACGTGGCGCTGCTGAAGTCCCTGCGGACCTGATTCCCTCTCTTGAGGAATACCCCTAGGGGGTATACCGTTCCTGTTATCGACAGGAACGGTCATCCGGCGTTGGGGGAAGTCATGCGGCACGAGGCGCACACGCACACCGAGCACGGCCACCACGAGCACGGCCCGAACGAGGGCCACGAGGTAGACCAGAGCCACGAGGCCCCCCAGAGTCATGAGGGCCATGAGGGCCACGGCGAACACCACGGCCACGGCGAACACCACGCCCACGCCCACGGCGGCGGCAAGGTCAGCTGGTCGATGGCCGCCCAGGCCACCCTGCACTGCCTCACCGGGTGCGCCATCGGCGAGGTGCTCGGCATGATCGTGGGCACCGCGCTCGGCTGGGGCAACATGCCGACGATGGTGCTGGCCATCGCGCTGGCCTTCTTCTTCGGCTACTCGCTCACCCTGCGCGGCATCACCCGCGCCGGCGTCGACTTCGGCACCGCGTTCAAGGTCGCGCTCGCCGCCGACACCCTCTCCATCGCCGTCATGGAGCTGATCGACAACGGAGTGATCGCCCTCTGGCCGTCCGCCATGGACGCGACGCTCTCGGACGCGCTGTTCTGGGGCTCGCTCGCGGTCTCGCTGGCACTCGCCTTCGTGATCACCACACCGGTCAACAAGTGGATGATCGGGCGCGGCAAGGGCCACGCGGTGGTGCACCAGTACCACCACTGAGCACCGCGGTCACGCCACGCACCACACGTACCGTACGCACGTCACGCACCAGGAGTCAGAGCTCGGGGCCGTCCCCGGGCTCTTCCTGGTACGAGTAGCGCTGCTCCCGCCAGGGGTCACCGACGTTGTGGTAGCCCCGCTCCTCCCAGAAGCCCCGCCGGTCCGCCGTCATGTACTCGATGCCGCGGACCCACTTCGGGCCCTTCCAGGCGTACAGGTGCGGGACGACCAGCCGTACCGGGAAACCGTGCTCCGCGGTCAGCAGGTCGCCGCCCTTGTGGGTGGCGAAGACCGTGCGGTCGGAGAGGAAGTCGGCGAGGCGCAGATTGGAGCTGAAGCCGTACTCGGCCCAGACCATCACATGGGTGACATCCGGGGCGGGCGGCGCGAGTTCTGCGACCGTGCGCGCGAGGACTCCGCCCCATTCGGCCCCCAGCATCGAGAACTTCGTGACACAGTGAAGATCCGCGACGACGGTGGCGAAGGGCAGGGCCGTGAACTCCTCGTGGTTCCAGCAGTGCTTGTCGCCGTCGGCGGTGGCCCCGAAGACCCGGAACTCCCACCGCTCCGGCTTGAACCGGGGCACCGGACCGTAGTGGGTGACCGGCCAGCCGCGCTGGAGCCGCTGCCCCGGGGGAAGCTCCGACTGCGCTGCTCCCCGTTGCTCCGGGCGTTCCGGCTGACCCATGCCTCCATGGTGACAGACGGCGAGGGGTGGTCATGACCAGCGGCGCCCCGATTCGGGCAACTCCTACTAAGCGTGCACTTACTGGACGCTCCCCGCACGCGATGCGAGGATGCGCGCGAATCTGCCCCTCACCCGTGTGGAAGGAGCCTCTGCGATGCAGGGCGACCCCGAGGTCATCGAGTTCCTGAACGAGCAGCTGACCGCCGAGCTGACCGCGATCAACCAGTACTTCCTGCACGCGAAGATGCAGGAGAACTTCGGCTGGACGAAGCTCGCCAAGTACACGCGCCACGAGTCGTTCGACGAGATGAAGCACGCCGAGGTGCTGACCGACCGGATCCTGTTCCTGGACGGGCTGCCCAACTACCAGCGGCTCTTCCACGTCCGGGTCGGGCAGACGGTCACCGAGATGTTCCAGGCGGACCGGCAGGTGGAGGTCGAGGCGATCGACCGCCTCAAGCGCGGGATCGAGGTCATGCGGGCCAAGGGCGACATCACCTCGGCGAACATCTTCGAGTCGATCCTGGCGGACGAGGAGCACCACATCGACTACCTCGACACCCAGCTCGAACTGGTCGAGAAGCTCGGTGAGGCGCTGTACATCGCGCAGCTCATCGAGCAGCCGGAGAGCTAGGCCGGGGCCCGCGCCCAGGCTTCAGGCGGCGTCGACGAGCTCGGTGTCGACGAGCTCGGGGTCGGCGGCGAGGACCGCGCCGGACCCGCCCTTCTCCAGCAGCTCCCGGCGCGGGCAGGCACCCCGGCCCAGCAGACCCTGGATGGTGCGCACACAGGAGCCGCAGTCCGTGCCCGCCTTGGTGACGGAGGCGATCTGGCGCGGGGTGCAGGCGCCGGCGGCCGCGTGCTGCTCGACCTGCTTGTCGGTGATGCCGAAGCAAGAGCAGACGTACACGCGGGTTCACCTCCCTGGCAGGAACGGTCCGGCAGCCATCCCCTATTCGGTGAGGCTAACCTAACCGTACCTGCTGTCCCGGGGGACGAAAAGCCCCGGATACGCCCGTGGGGGGGGGGGGGGGGCGGGGGGCCCCCCCCCCCCCCGGGCGGGGCCCCCCCCCCCCGCCCCCCCCCCTCTATCCCCTGCTATAAACGCCCCTCCCCACCCCCCACCACCC